>CAZKCN010000068.1:0-3437 GCA_964551555.1 uncultured Candidatus Saccharibacteria bacterium
TTCATAGCCACGGTATAAATATCGGCGAGGTACATCGCGAGCGGGTCGGCCGTTTTCTCCCCTATTTTAAACGCGGGGGTCGGCGAGGTGGGGCCAACGATGAAATCAACTTCCTCAAAAGCGCGGGTAAAATCGTCTTTGACCAGGCGCCTTACCTTCTGGGCCTTAAGATAATAAGCGTCGTAGTAACCCCGCGAGAGAATGTAGGTCCCGAGTATTATTCTTCGCTTCGGCTCGGGACCAAAACCCTCGGCGCGGCTTTTTCCATAAACCTCTAGAAGAGTTTCGGCTCCGGCTCGCGAATGGCCGTAGCGGATGCCGTCAAAGCGCGCGAGATTGGTTGAAACCTCGGCCGGCATGACGATATGGTAAACGGCGAGGGCATATTCGGCGTGAGGCAGCGATATTTCTTTAACCTCGGCGCCGATCTCCTCGCACTTCTTTATCGCCGTGCGGATGATTTTCTCCACTTCCGGGTCTAAACCCTTGCCGAAGTATTCTTGGGGCACACCCACCTTCAGATTTCGGATTTCGGATTTCGGATTTCGGATTTGCGACTCGACCGTTGTCGAGTCAAGCGGGTCGCGGCCGCGAATGGTTTCAAAAACAACGCGTGCATCGTCAACACACCCTGCAATCGGGCCTATCTGATCAAGCGACGAAGCCATAGCGATAAGACCGGAACGCGACACGCTGCCGTAGGTCGGCTTCAGGCCGACAACGCCGCAAAGGGCCGCCGGCTGGCGGATGGAGCCGCCCGTATCCGAGCCGAGAGCCGCCGCGCACATTCCGGCGGCAACCGCCGCGGCCGAACCGCCGGAGGATCCGCCCGGTACGCGCGATTCATCATGCGGGTTTTTAGTCGGGCCGAAGGCCGAATTTTCGGTTGAAGAACCCATGGCAAACTCATCCAAGTTGGTTTTGCCGAGGAATACGGCGCCAGCGGCGCGCAACTTTGAAACCACCGCCGCGTCGTAAGAAGCGGCATAATTCTCAAGAATTCGCGACCCGGCTGTGGCGCGCTTGTTCTCCACCAAGATATTATCTTTCAGCGCCAGGGGAATGCCGCAAAGAAACGATTCAGCTCTTCCAGCGGCTATAGCTTCGTCTGCTTTCTTCGCTTCAATCAAGGCCTCATCGCCCCATACCTCAAGGAAAGCATTTATCTTCGGATTAAGCTCTTCTATCGCCGCAAGGTACGCGCGGGATAGTTCCCGACTGGAAATCTCGCGCGATTTTAGCTTGGAGCTAAGCTCCCTGATTTTCACTTTTGCGGCTTTCATGTTCAACCGCGGTCAAAGACCGGTTTAACCGCAATGTAGCCGTCTTGCTTTCGCGGTGCGGCCTTCACCAGCTCCGCTCCATACCCGTCCTCCGCTGTCCGCTCGTCGTCCTTACGCATTATGTTCTCAAGCTCCGTCCCGCCGGTGAGCGGTTCTACGCGAGACACATCTACTTCGTTAAGTTTGGCGACAAATTCCAAAATACCCGAGAGGTCCTTCTCCAGTTTGACTTTTTCCTCGGGTGCGAGCTCAATGCGCGCGAGTTCGGCAACTTGTCCCACATCTTTTTTAGCGATCATACTCAATTTTAAAATTTATGAGTTGCGAAATCGTTGTAGAGAGTTATCTGCGCAAACATAATTCGCACGTAGAATTCTAACTCACCACCAGCCGGTCTTAATGCTTCTCGTAAATCTTATCATGATGGTCAAAGTCTACAACTTGTATTTCATTGCCGACAATTTCATAGAGAAGCACAAACGAACCAACGTGAACCCGCCGCTGGTTTTTGAGCCCGTACCGCAACGGTTTGCCAAACTGCGGCTCAAGGGTGACTTTGATTAGTTGCCGTTCAACTCGCTCGTGGAGTACAGGATCGCGCTTGGCGAGGCGCGCAAGTATTTTATCAACGTGTGGCGAGAGTTTTACTCGGAAACGGTCTCGCTCATGGTTATTTGACATAGCGCATGGCGTGGAAATACTTGCCCACCGCCGTTGCGTCATTAAGCGTTACGCCCTTCCCGACGGCAATTTGCCGGCGCGCGCGCTCAATTCGCCTCTTGGTCGATACTTTGAGTCTCCCATCGCCATACGGCAAGTCCGCTGGCTGTGATTTGAGAATCGCAGCCATCATATACTCCAGTCGAGCCTGACGCTGTCTTAACTCCCTGATCTCTTTCTGCAATGTTGCTGTGGCCATGCAAAATATATTATCATAATTCCCCTATTTAACCAATCTCAAAAACTCTTTCTCGTCAATGGTTTTCACTCCTAACTTCTGGGCTTTATTCAGTTTTGATCCCGGCTCCGAACCGACAACCACATAATCGGTCTTTTTGGAAACGCTCTCGGAGATCTCACCGCCGCGAGCTCTGATTTTCTCCTTGGCTTCATCGCGAGTTATGGTGCGAAGCCCGCCGGTGAGAACAAAGTTCTTGCCGGTAAGCTTACGGCTTTGCGGCGCGCGGCGAGGAGACTCAACCCTAACACCAACTTTCTCAAATTTATCCAAAAGCCGCAAGTTTCTTTCGTCGTTAAACCACCGGTGAATGCTTGTTGACACGACTCCGCCGATATCGGGCACTTTTTCAAGGTTCTCAACCGAGGCTTTCTTTAGCTCGGCTAAAGAGCTGAAGGAATTGGCTAAATCAACTGCCGTTTCTTCGCCAACATGCTTGATGCCAAGAGAGTAGATAAAACGCGGGAGTGTAACGCGCTTTTTGGCGGCGATGGCCGCGATGAGATTCGCGGCTGATTTCTCGCCGAAGCGTTCAAGCTCGGCAATATCTTCTTTTACGAGAAGGAAAATATCGGCGGCATCGCGGACGAGGCCGTTCTCAACCAGCGCATCAATATTTTTCACGCCGAGGCCGGCAATGTCAAAAGCCCGCTTGGAAACGAAGTGATACAGCGCTTCGCGCTGAACCGCCGAACAATTTTTGTTTGAACAGCGGTAGGCTACCTCGCCCTCGCGGCGGATGACCGGCGATGCGCAAATGGGGCATTTCCTCGGCATGTGAAATTCTTTCGCGCCGCGCGGCCGCAGGCGCTTGATGACCCATTTGACCGCCGGGATGACATCGCCGGCGCGCTCAATGACTACCGTGTCGCCTGTGCGGACATCAAGACGGCGTATTTCATCAAGATTGTGCAGAGTCGCGCGGCTGACCGTAACGCCGCTTACCTCAACCGGCCGCAAAACGGCTACCGGCGTCAAAACGCCGGTCCGCCCGACCTGAATAATAATGTCTTCAACTGCCGTTGTCGCCTCCCGGGCTTGAAATTTGAAAGCCACAGCGCCCCGCGGAGCTTTACCGACAACCCCGAGGCGCAGAAAAAGCGCGTTGTCGTTGACACTGACCACAATGCCGTCAATGTCAAAGGCACGGCGACCGCAGAGCTTCTGTACTTTTTCACTAACACCCACACTTCCGC
>CAZKCN010000068.1:3447-4293 GCA_964551555.1 uncultured Candidatus Saccharibacteria bacterium
CTTTTTCACTTTTTCCCGAAACTCAAGCACTTCCTCAATGCCGCGGCAGTTGGCATCCGGTTCCACCGTGCGGAAGCCGAGCGATTTCAAAAGGGCGTGTTTGCCGCTGTGGCGTTCTTGACCCAGATCCGAAATCAAATCATAGGCCATAAAATCCAAATCGCGCGAAGCGGCTGTTTTCGGATCAAGCTGGCGAATGGAACCGGCGGCGAGATTGCGGGGATTGGCGTAGGTTACTCCGCCCGCTTTTTCCTGTTCACGGTTGATTTTTTCAAAAGCTTTTCTGGCCATAAACACTTCGCCGCGAACCTCAATCCGGCCGTTCGGCAATTCCCCGGACGCCCTCCTGCCGATTATTCTCTCCACCTCGCTCTTATTCCAACGAAGTCCGAGAGGGATAGCGCGGATGGTTTTGAGATTTTGAGTTACATTCTCGCCAATGCGGCCATCGCCCCGAGTCGCGCCCGTCTCTAAAAGGCCGTCTACATAGACCAGCGACACCGCAAACCCGTCAATCTTAAGCTCGGCGAAATACTCGGGACCCGCTCCTTTGGGCAGGAGTTTCCTTACCCGCCCGTCCCAAGCTCTGAACTCCTCTTCGTTGAAGGCGTCGGTGAGCGAAAGCATCGGCGATCGGTGCTCAACTTTGGCAAACTTGGCCAGCGGCCTCCCGCCCACGCGCTGGGTCGGCGAATCGGGAGTAACCAGCTCGGGAAATTCAGCTTCAAGCTTTTTTAGTTCGCGGGTCAGCGAATCATAAACCGCGTCCGTAATTTGGGGATCGTCAAGGACGTGATAGCGGTAGCGAAGCTCGTCAATCTCGCGCCGGAGTTTTTGAATTCGTTC
>CAZKCN010000069.1:0-4249 GCA_964551555.1 uncultured Candidatus Saccharibacteria bacterium
CCTCGTTCCGATCGGAGCGCCCGCGTGTCCCGAAAAATCGCGGCGGGCCAATGGACTTCATATGCGCGAGTTGGAAGGATTTATTTTGCCCTACTTAGATATCAATCCTATTTTCTGGAAGAATTCTTTACCGCCCGGAATTTGTTCAACATTGGGTAACTCCTCTGGGCTGAACCAATGGGTTTCGACTAGGTCATCATTGAGGTGTAACCGGATCTCGGCTGCTGGTTTATCAAGAACAATTTTAAATCGGTTGAAATGCATCTTTGCTATCACTTTTTCTCCGGTGTCTAATGTTTTTTCAGCAACCCCCGTATCTTCGTTTGAAATAAGAATTGCTCCGTAAGGAGTAATATCTATACCAACTTCCTCTTTGATCTCTCTTTGAAGAGCTTGTTCGAGAGATTCGCCTTCGTTTATACCCCCTCCTGGAATATGCCAGACATTCGGATAAACCCCGCCTTTGGATGGATCTTTTTTGCCCATCAGTAATTTACCGTCTTTACTAAAGATCAATGCTGATACAATGATTCGTTCTATTTCCCGCATTTCATGAGGATTTTGTTCCATAGATGGAATGATTTGGTATAACTTGATATAAAATGGACCCGGGGAGAATCGAACTCCCGTCTACCGGATGCAAACCGGTTGCTTTACCACTGAGCTACGGGCCCACCGAGGTTTATAGAAGATCATTGGCTCGCAAAGTGAATCGGGACAGGGCGAGTTGTTCGTTCCCGGTATAGCGCTCGCTGGTTTACTCTGGCGTTGGCTTGAGGCTAACCCGAGAGAGTTTTCCGGCGGATTTGACCATCAGACTCCCGCGAGTCCACAGCTGATAGAAAGAGCCTGGTTGACCCTTCCCATGATTTCCGGGTTGAGTTTGCCGAGTTGGCGGACAAGCCGCCGCCGGTCAATCGAGCGAATCTGATTCAAGAGGATGACCGAATCAACCGCGAGACCGCCCTCAACGGCTCGGATGAGGACCTCGGTAGGGTAGAGGGATGGCTCGACTTGCGAAGTAATGGCGGCAACAATAGTGATGGGGCTTGAGCGGTTGGCAACGTCATTTTGCACAATCAAAGCCGGACGTGTTTTCTTAATCTCCGCGCCGAGCGTCGGATCAAAACTGACGAGGTAGATTTCTCCCCGTCGGGGGGAGGTTACTTTCCTTTGTGCGGCCATGATTCCTTATCAATGGCGAACCACTCCGTCGCCAGGGCAAGGTCGCGCTCGGCCCGGCGCGTTGCTCCTTCCTTGAGCCGTCTGCGGAGATTAGCTCGACCGGTTTCCCCTACGTAGCGGCGGATCGCCGAGGCGATCAGCCGGCTGCGCCCCCCGCGGGGAGCCACTCGCTCCAGGAGTTGCACCGTATCCCTGGGGAGAGTGACGTTAATCCGGCGATGTATTGTTGTTTCGCTTTCTCTCATAGTATGTCTATCATACACACTCTTGGTGTGTATCGTCAATGGGGGCTGTGAGATTTTCTAAAGTGTCCCCCACTAGGAATCGAACCTAGAATCTTCTCCTTTCCGCCAGAGGCAAATCAGCCTCAGGTGGGAAAAAGGGATACACTCCAGCCCCGTGTCCGCCCACCAGGAATCGAACCTGGAACCTTCTCCTTAAAAGGGAGCTGCTCTGCCAATTGAGCTATGGGCGGACACGGGGCTGGATTTTCTATTTCAACATTTCATCAAGGAATTTCCTGCCAATTCCTGATTTCAAGAATCGTTCCCGTTTTCTGGTTTCCTTCGTGGAAGGGTATTCTTCTTGCCGCAACAGTATAAACGGTCTATTTCCCTTGGTAAATTGGTTTGTCCCCTCGTTATGCTTTTTCAGTCGCTCGATCGGACCCATCTTTGTGCTCCCCACGTATCGTTTTCCGTTTTTTAGACTTTTCAAGATATATACGAATGCCATATTTTTCTGCTGTCTCCTTTCCGCCAGAGGCGGATCAGCCTTCGGCTGAAAAAGGCGGCTGCTTTGCCACTAAGCTATGGGGGGGCGTGTAAATAATAACACAATTCAGCCAAAATGGAAGTTTTTTGGCATTAACTCAAGTTGGTTCTACTTGAACCCGAACTCGTAAATCTTAAAGGCCACCTCGCCTTTCGGATTTTTTATTTCCTCGGCTCCTGCTCCTTTGGCGCGGAGTTGTTCCTCCAGTATGTCGCCGTCGGAGGTGTTGGGACGGGAGCGATCTTGAAGGGCGGCAGTCGTCGGATTTACGAAAATAACCTTTTTCACTCCGGCTTTGGTGAGGAATTCCTGTCCCCCGCGGCGGAAGTTTTCGGCGCTCGTAACCGGCCAGCCTTCATAGACCATGCGCCGGAGAAAAACCCAAAGCTGGGCGGAAAGATTTATGTTGTCGTTATAGACAATGGCTAGAGGCAGAGCTTCGCGTTTTTGTTTCTCGCCTTCTCTTGCGGCTTGGTCCAGAATTTTCTTCGCGAAAGGAAACTCAAAAGTTAAGCCCACCTCCGGCATTTTGCTTTCAAGCTTCCCCCCTAAATATTCATCAAGCTCGTTGAAACCCCATGAGTTGTTGTAGCGGCTTATTTGGGCATGAGTCCACGGAGCGCGGCCGGCCGGCTTCAAGGCGATGACGCTGTTATAGGAGTAAAAAATTTCTACTATGATGAGGACTGCCATAACGAGAGCTGCAAATAGTTCACCCGAAAGAATCCTAAACATTCTAACATTCTTGAGAATGTTGGAATGTTCTGAAATTGGGATGGGAGTGAGTTGGGGCGCGGCGGCGGAAAATGACAGCCAGTGATTTACACGGATCAAAAAGTAGCCGGCGGCGACGGCGAGCCACGGCGTGAGCAAGGTCAGAAATCGGTAAGCCGGGCCGACGAAAACGAGGAAGGGCAGAAGCCATAAAAGAGATGTGAGTAGTGGGAGATGAGAAGTGGGATTACGACGGCGGATTGATTGGCCGATGATGACCACGAGGCCGGCGGCAGCGAGGGCGAGAAAATACGGCGAGTTGCTTTCAGCCAGCCGCGGCATGTAATTTTTTATGCGGTTCATGTAAGAACCGAGGACTTCTTGGCCCGGCCGCGCTTGCCATTCTTTTACGTCCTGGCCGAAAAGCTGCGAGAACTGGAAATCAAAATGGCCGAAATTGCGGTAAAGCTGAAAGTTGTAAATAATCACCGGACTCGCGACGGCGATGAAAATCAGAACAGAAATCAAGAAGCTTGAGCTTGTCACGAGATGGCGGCCTTCGCGGCGGGTCAGGAGTATGGTGAGATAGATCGGTATCAAGATGAGCGCAAGATACTTGGTGAGGAAAGCGAGACCGAGGAAAACCGCGCTGGCCGCGAACCATCTTGTTGGCGTCGGATCGCCGCTCCTATTTTTGCCTGTACCAATAGGACGTCCTATTGATACAGATGCCGGATGGATGAGAAGGCGCGAGAAACAATAGACCGAGGCAAGCGCGAGCGCAATCAAAATTGACTCCTGCAGGCCGATGCGCGAGATCCAGATGTGATTTGCGCTGAAGGCAAAAAGTGCGGCTGAGGCGAGGCCGACAGCCGGAGAGTAGAGGTGCTTGGCGATGAGATAAACGAGTACGACTGCGCCAAGACCAGCGATGACCGAGGGCAGCCGAATAGCGAAGGGCGTTTGGCCGAAAAGCCGCATCGAGAAGTGTTGGGCGAGAAAAACAAGCGGCGGATGGTCGTGAAAAGATAAACGCATCCACCACGGCACGGCCAGGCGGCTGTCTTGACCCCGCGCGTTTTCGGGCAGGCGGTCGGTCCACTGCCACGGCGTCGGCTGTTCAATGCCGAAATCAAAGTCCACCATCTTAATCGCGCGGGTAGCGAGAGACGATTCGTCGGTGATGATGTCGGCGCGGCCAAGAGCCCAAAGATAGAAAATGCTCGCAGCAGCGAGCACCACAATCATCCCCATTCTAATGCTTTTCTGATTCTTGAGCACGCTCTAATTGTTAGGCGCTAGTAACCAGGCGCTAGGAATGATTGGCACCTAGTGCCCGAAACGCGATACCTTAGGGTTAGATTCCCTCTTCTTTCAATCTCTCCACCGCCTCGCGGGCTTTTTTGGAAAGATGCCGCGGGGTCAAAACTTTTATCTCCACCAGCAAGTCCCCTCTTCCGTAGCCGCGGGCCATCGGCATGCCATCACCGCGGGCGTCTCTAATCTTGCCAAAGCGGCGGCTACCTGCCGAGGCCAATTTTTTGCTCTACTCGCACCACGCGCCGCTCCAAGTTTT
>CAZKCN010000070.1:0-590 GCA_964551555.1 uncultured Candidatus Saccharibacteria bacterium
GGTGCTGGGCGCTTATGGAATCTTGGAAGACGGGGGGCGCAAGAAATACTTCTTCGCACTCGCGCTGCGCCCCCAAGCAATAACTTCTTCAAGGAACTGGCTGGGAAGGAGCGGCGAGGGGAAAACGTGCCGCTCCTCCTAGTCGCCCGTCCGTTCCTCCCACTCCAAGAACGTATACATGGCAGGACCGGACAAGACGGTCTCCGGAGGAAGAAACACTCCCAATTCCGGAGGGAGGTGCATCTCCTTACAAACTGCCATCCCAACCTCTCTGAGAATGCGGCAATCTTCAAAAAATTCAGGATCCTCCGCTCCCCTCAACGAAGGAAGAATAAGAAAGCCCCTTGCTGCCTCCCGGACCTCTCCTAGCGTTACCACACGGGACATAGCACCCCTCCTTCCTTCCCGGGCGAAGCCCGAGAAAAGCGTTAACTACAAAGGTCTTACCATTTTCACCCTTTGAGATCACCTATCAAACTGAATCAGAATAAGAAACCTCAAAGGGTGGAGGAGCGCGGAAGAATCAATCTTATGAAAGCCCGCGCTCCCCTATCTTTTCGCCGCCGGCATGCCGCCGGCGGCGTCAGCGG
>CAZKCN010000070.1:600-4243 GCA_964551555.1 uncultured Candidatus Saccharibacteria bacterium
TATCTGGGTGAATTTCATCCAGTGACTCGCGCCAACAAACAAAAGCGTTGGAGTCGGTGAACGCCGGCTGCCACGACACCAGAAACGAGAACTGCCTTCTGATCAACGGCAGGACTTCCTCTCTTAAAGGTACAGCGCGCCCCTTCAGTTTTTCCAGAACTGCCTCGTCGACCTTAATTATCGCTCCGAGTACCCGGTCATGCAGCACGTCGCTAGCGTCCATCGCTAACCCCCTCCTCCCAAGCCAAGCTCGGGTACAGTATGAACCGCAAGGAACTTGTCATGATTCCGTCTTCTAAGATTCCATAAGATGCAACCAGAGTTTTTTAAAGGTGCTGGGCGCTTATGGAATCTTGGAAGACGGGGGGCGCAAGAAATGTTTCTTCGCACTCGCGCTGCGCCCCCAGGCAATAACTTCTAGAGGAACTATTTCAGTCGCCGCCGGCATGCCGCCGGCGGCGTCAGCGGCCAACGGCGCAAGCGCGAAAGCGCGCCGCCAGCCGAACGCTCGGACCGTAAAGACAGCCCGAGGCAACTTTCTCCCCAAACATGGGGCCCTTTAGGCACGCGGCCGGAATTCCGAGGAGGGTCAGAAAACCTTATCAGAGCCCCATATTTGGGGAGAAAGGAATCTAATATTAGCGCATTCTAAAACTATTTGTAGTATACACCTTTACGCTATAAATGTCAAGCGGCGGTCAATACCGCCGCTTGTTCCGAAGTTTTGACTTTTGAGCTTTTCCGCCAGGGGCGGATCCGCCTTTGGCGGAGACTTTTGACTTTCTTACGTGTGTCTGTCAGCCACCCCGTTAGAAATTCCATTTCTAATGGGACAAGCCTGCTTGCTCGTCCTGACTAGGTATGGCGGTCCGCAACTTGGGAAGCTCCAAATGATCCCGGCTTTATCACCGCTTCAAAGCCGAAACCCTTAACCATGCCGACCACCTGATCAATAAGATCGCGACTCGGGCCGTTCTCACCGATGTCAATATGCACCTGAATTTTATCATCCCACAAAAACTCCTCGCCGAATTTTTCGCGGAGGCCGGAGCGAATTTCCTGCGCCAAGGTCAGCGACTGCATCGCCTCCTCGTAAATGCGGTCGCGAAGAGTGTGAAATATCTTTTTCTCCGATTCCACCCAAAAATGCACAGCACCATTGCCGACCCGCCGAATGGTTAGCGCGGTTACAAGCGACACCGGGCTTCGCGCCGCCGAGTCCGAACCGATGATTATTTGGTAGGAACGCTCCGGCTCGGCTTTGATGTAGCTTAAAACTTCCTCAAACACGCGCCCAAGAGTAAGCGCGCCTTTTGACCAACTGTGAAATTTGGTATCGCTGCTCATCCCGCCTAAGTTTTTGCCCTTAAGTGGTTATATAATGCCCGCTGAATGTACTGTCGGCCCCAGCCACTCCTGAAAAAAAGCTCTCTTCGTTCTGCGTCTTTGCGATTAGGATACGCCTCATAGTAAATTAACTCGAATGGTCTTCTTGGCCGGGTGGAAAAGGACATGCCTTGATTATGTTCTCGTAACCGTTTTCGGAGATTATCTGTGCAACCAATGTAGAACTTCTTATCCCTCCTACTTCTTAACAGATACACATACGAGAACATAGGGCAAAAATTTAGGCGGGTTAAGAAAATAACGATTGAATAATCGGCCGAGTGCCAGCCGGCTCGTCCAAAACGCGCGCCCCGAAAATCCGCCCGATGCGGAAACTGCGCACATCGCCGCGCAGGTGATCGTAAGCTTCAACCTCATCCCCTTTCACCTTTTGAATTTCAATGCGCCTGGTTTTCAAGAAACCGCCGCCGCTGTCTTCCCGCGAAACGTAATCAATCTCCATAGCTTTGCTTTCGCCCTGCGCCCGCTCCACCAAAGCCCTTATTTTCTCCTCATCGGGCATAGCCCACGAAACCGGAACGGAAACGATTTTCCCCCCGATCAGCGATTCAAATAAGAGATGGCCGTGTTTAGTCCCGAACTGATAAAGGTCGCGGGTTATCTTCACATCCTGCCGGCAGTACTCTTCAAGTTTAGCCCACTCGCCATTACGATACCATTCCACCGCTTCAAGGCCGTGACCGGATTTCGCGGCGCCGAGTGTCGCCTTGGCCAAGCTGGCAAGAGAAATGCGGTGGCCGAGCGTTGAGCTTACGTCCTCAAATATATCCAAAACAGGAACTTCCGAAAGATCAAAACGAAGGTACGGCTGCAAAACGGGCAGATCAAACTTTTTTATGGCAAAACCGATAAGCCGGTCGGCGCTCTTCAGTAATTCCTCAAGTTTCCCGAACTCATTTTCGTGAAAAACTTCAAAGTTGTCGCTATCCGAAGACCAAACGCCCGCAACCGAAACGCCGAGACCCTTCAATTCGTCGCGTTCTCCCCATCCGCGCGGCGCGCTCTTTGTTTCCAAATCCAATACGATTTCCCTGCGCATTCCTCGCATCCTAACATTAATTCAGCCGCTCGTCCAATTGCGGCCTAAGCGGACCTCCGCGCCCTAATCCGGTAAAACGGGTTCACTGTCTCCTATCCCCTAAAACCTAAAATCCAACGCCGAGGTAACGGCTCAAAGAATATGCGCCTGCGCCGAGAAATACCAAAGCCAAAGCCAGGGCGAAAAGTGCAAGGTCAATCTCCCAGCCCATTTTATCCATCTCAATCATCTTCACTTTACCCCACTTGACTTTGGCCATGGCCACAATCATATTTATGGCGAGCAGCAATCCGGCAACTTGGGTAAAGACGCCGAGGATCACGGCAATACCGCCGAAAAACTCCGTAACGCCGACTACCGCCGCCCAAAATTTCCCCGGCTTGATGCCGATGGACTCAAGCCATCCGGCAAAACCGCCGAACATCTTGAAAAGCTTGGGGTAGCCGTGGGCGACAAATATGACGCCGAGGGCCAAGCGAAGAACAAACAGTCCGGCATCCTGATACGTGAGCAGGTACTCAAAATATACAGCCATAGTTGCGACAACGTTTAGAACGACCTTTACATCTTAGGCCCGACCGATTTAAGCCAGGAGATTATCTCATCGGCGAACGCGGGCTCGCGTTCAAGAATCGTCGTCCCGTGTCCGGCAACGTCAAATAGCTTCATAAGTTTTTCGGCCTGCAGCGTATTGTCATAAAGAAGTTTAACCGCCTCCGCTGAACGAGGATCGTCGCGCGAAGCTATATAATAGACCTTCTGCCCGCTACGCAAAGCCGCGGCGCTCGCTTCGGTCCTTACTCCGCGGTAATCCAGCCCCGGCGATAAAAGAAAAGCGGCTATCGCGTCAGTGTGTTCGGCAAGAAACTGTAAAGCGAGGTTTGCGCCGATGGACGCGCCGCCAAGATAAACTTCTCCAGCGCCTCTAAATTTTAAAAACCCGACTCCGGCTTCAACATCATAACGCGAGGCCTGGTGTTCGGCGTCGCTAAAATTTTTGTAGCTCTCCGGTCCGCCTTGCGATCCGCCGTGCCCCCGAAGGTCAACGGCTAAAACGTTAAAACCTGCCGCCCGTGCTTTCCCGGCAAAAGCCGCCCAGCTTTGTCGAGTAGCCGGCATCATATGCAAAAGCAAAAGGCCTTTGCTTGAAAGGCGTATAGAAGAATAGTAGTCGCCAGTTATTGAAATGCCGTCGCT
>CAZKCN010000071.1:0-4237 GCA_964551555.1 uncultured Candidatus Saccharibacteria bacterium
CTGCGGTCCGTAAACGGTGTTGGATGATGAAACCACCACCCGCTCCACTCCCCCGCTTTTGACCGCTTCCAGAACCGACCAGGTGCCGCGGACATTGACCTCAAAAGTTTTAGCCGGCGAAGATAGGCCAGTCTCAATCATGGATTGGCCGGCAAGATGAAAACAGGTGTTGATGGCGTTATCCTTGAAAGCCGCGGTCAAACCCGGGATGTCAAGAATATCGCCCTTTACGGTTCTCACTTTTTCGCGGAGGCCGGGATGCAAATCAAGAGCATGATGTTCGTCCAAATCATAACCGAAAACAACAGCCCCTTTTTCAAGCAGCCGCTCGGCTAGCCAACAGCCGATAAAACCGGTAAGGCCGGTGATCAAAACTTTTCGTCCCGGCCAAAAATTTGAGTTCTCCATAATAGTTGACCAAATTTTAACTACTTTTTAAACTTATCCGTTTCCTGCCGCTGACGAAGTTTTACCACGGTATCGGATGGAATGAAACCGCGCAGAACCAAATTCGGATAACCGAAAACGCGCTTACCGATAAAGGCCGCCGGCTGGGTTACAGTGTTGCAGCCGAGTGAACTGCCGTCGCCAATAATCGCGCCGATTTTAGTCAAACCGGTTTTAATGCTATCAATTTCAATCTCTGTCGCGGTGATCTTCATATTGGAAAGTTTGGTGCCGGCGCCGAGATTGACGTTACTGCCGAGAATGCTGTGGCCGACAAAGGCAAAATGCGGCGCGCGGCTGGAATCAAGAAAAACCGAATGACCGACTTCCGAAGCATGTCCAATGACCACATTGTCACCGCAAAGGATATTGGCGCCGACGTAAGCGCCGTGGCGGATCTCGCAGTTCTTGCCGATGATGGCCGGGCCGCGCAGCCAGGCGCCGGGTTGAACCACGCTGCCCTCGCCGAGAAAAACCTCGCCCTCAACTTTGGCGCCGTCCATCACCCGGCCGAGGATCCGCGGTTTTAAATTTTCCTTGATGTAATCGGGCAGAAATTTTATGAAATCAAAAACGTAATCCCCTTTTTTAAAAAGGGATTGGTGGGCGAAGCGGCTTAAATCAAAATAGTACGAATAATCTTTTAGCTCCATATTTTCAAGAAGTCCTTTAGCGCTCTCCGGTTGCTGTCAAAGGCGATTTTCGGCGGCAGGTCTTTTCTGGAAAACCATCCCAAATCCTTTAGTTCCCCCTTATCACTAATACCCACTTTGCCGGGCTTTGGCTTCACGACATAAACCGCGCTTAAAATAAAAAATGGGTCGGTAGGAGAAGGATAAGTACCGGTATAAAGCCCGAAAAATTTCTTGCGTTTTACTGAAATACCGAGCTCTTCCTTGAGTTCGCGCGCGAGAGTTTTTCCGGGATGTTCGCCTTTGTCCACGAATCCGCCGGGCAAATCCCACCAGCCCTTGAACGGGGCTTGTTTCTTTTTGACCAGCAAAATTTTGCCGCGGTTCAAAATGAGCGCGGTTACGGTCGGCCGCGGGTTTTGGTAGTTGATGAAGTCACACTTGGCGCAGTGAAGGTTTCCGCTTTTAGGCTCAAGACGGCCGCCGCATATTGAGCAAAATCTATAGTGATGCGCTTTAATTTTCATAGAGGTTACTTTACTCAAAGATCGTTTAGAACGTCCTTTATCCCGCGAGCTTCCCTTGAGTCATTCTGCCGAGTGCTGCGCCATCGTTCTTAAATTATCTAACCATCTTAACCACAGTTCAAGATTTACGAGCTGCCATAGAAACATCATGTGGTTTTCCTCCGCAGCGCCGGAGGAGACAATGCGCTCGTGGTCATCAATGATATGAAGAACCTGACCGATATCGTAAACACCGCGCTCGCGGAAAGAACGAGAATACACAAGATCGAGAAGGACCTCGCGGCCGCGTCCCGAAAACCAAAGATGCGCCGGCGCGTCCCAGCCGGTTTTTTTGATGCGGGTCCGCGTCGCCTCGGGGAGAATGCCTTGCATCGCCAGACGGAGAAGGTGCTTGGTTACGCCGTTCCTTATTTTCAAGCTGCTGGGAATGCGGAACATAAACTCCACCAGGCGATAGTCCAAAAACGGCAAAAAATTATCAAGACCAAAAGCCGCAGTCTGGCGGTCTTCGGCGCGTAGACAACAAGGTATGGTTTCACAGAAGAGATCCTGGTAAGCGCGGCTCTTAAGATAACTTTGGAAGGGGCTCGCCATATTGGGTGCGAAGTCGGCCACGAGCTCACGGTATTCCGGCGTGAGGACCTGCTGGTAGCGGCGAAGCCGCTTCTCGTCGGGCCGGCAGCGGCCGGGGTGCTCGAGATCAACCAAACGCCGCAGGCCGTCTTCGGCAACTTCAAAACTTTTTCTAAATACGGGGTGATCGTGATGAGCAATCCATTTCTCCATTTCGTTTTTGAGTTCAGCATCCCGGCCGGCGGCTTTGAGATCGGCAAAAAAGAAAAAGAAATATTCGTATTCACCGGCATTCAGCTCATCGCCGCCGAGGCCGCCGAAAAGACTCTTGAAGCCCGCGGAAGAAGCCTCGCGGCACAAAAGGTAGTGACTCAACCAAGTGGCGGTGGCGACCGGCTCGTCGTGAGCATCTATCAACTCCTGAATGAGCGGCAAAATTTCAATGTCACCGACCCGCACCGGATGCCACTCGGCCAGGTGAGCTTCAATCATACTTTGAATCTCCTGCGACTCGTCGTAGGTTGGGTCTTGATAGATGGTTGAAAAAGCGTGCTGCCTTTCCCCGTCTATCCTTGCCGCCAAAGCCAGCACCGAAGAAGAATCCATCCCGCCGGAAAGAGTGAATGCTGGACGGACGGATGATTTAAGGCGGAGTGATACGGCATCCAAAAAAAGTTCGCGATAACGGCGGGCTAGCTCTTCTTCCGGCTCGGTGAAATCAGACAGATTATTCAGCTGCCAATAAGATTTCTTGGTTACTTGGTTGGCTTCCACCGAAAGAATGTGTGCCGCCGGAAGTTGGGCGATGTCGCGGTAGGGTGATTTTTCCGGGTCGTTGTCAAAGTAGCGGTAGTGCGACGCGGCAAATAGCCCAACAAATTGACGGTTGATCTCATGCGAAACCCCGGGCAAGGCCAAAAGAGCTCCGGGCCGCGAGGCGAAAGCGAAGAAATCCGGTTTGGCGAGGTAATACAACGGTTTTACGCCAAAACGGTCGCGGGCCAGCCACAGTTTGTCGCTTTGCGAATCATAGAGAGCAATGGCAAAGTCGCCATTGAGCTTTTGAACGGTTTTCTCAAAACCGTGGCGGGCGTACAAAAGAGCAATGAGTTCAGCGTCATTATCTTTGCCGCCCAACTCGTTGCGATTGTAGATACAACCATCGATGACCGCGATCACGTCGCCGCGCTTTACGACTTGCGGAGCGTTAAAACCGCGCCAGGCGAGTATTGCCCGACCCAATTCTTCGACAATGGTTTCTTGCCCCGCCCAACTGCGAAAGCGCGCGAGCATCGCGTTCGGCAACCTTGGCCTACTGCTTGCTCGCGAAACAAATCCAGCAATTCTAGACATAAGCGGTGGTTACCGTATCGCATAAACCGTCCACATGCTTTGCAAGTATTCACCGTAACCGCGCTTCTTGGCTTCGGACTTGGGTATACAGTAAGTGGTCAGACACGGATCAACAACCACGAAGCCATTGAGCAGGTCAATTAATTCTTGCTTCTTGAAAAAATGCGCGAGGCCGATATTGGTCAAGTGTATTTTTGAACTGCCGTCGTTTAGCAGCAGGGTTCCGGGATCATCGGCCAGCTCTTCGGATTGCTTGGCTTGGAATACAGTATGCCCCACATCAAGCATATAGCCGACAAAAAGACCTCCGGGCTTTAACAGTCTTTTAACTTCGCGGAAAGCTTTCTCTCTATCCGCTTTTTCGAGATGCTGGAAAACGCAGGCTTCAACTATGCCGTCAAACGATTCGTCTTTGAATGGAACGTCGGTGACCGAGGCTTCGGTAAGCGCTACCAAGCGATCGCCGAGCCCGGAGCGATTAAAATTCTCGCGAGCCAGGTTAAGAGCATTGGTGGAGATATCAATGCCGCTTACCTTAACGCCCCTTTCGGCAAGCCAGATCATAGTCGGCCCGGCGCCGCAGCCCATATCGAGGAAATTAAGTTTTCTTAAAGCGCCTCTTTCCGGGAAGCGGTCGCGCAAATAGTAAGCCACTGAACGGACAACGGCCTCAACCGGCGAAGTGTTATAGGCGTGTTTGGCGAT
>CAZKCN010000072.1:0-4220 GCA_964551555.1 uncultured Candidatus Saccharibacteria bacterium
TTTCGTGCTTCGTGCTTCGAATTTCCTTGTGCGAAGCACAAGGCTGCTCTGGGCTCTTCCCTTTTCGCTCGCCGCTACTTGGGGAATGGTTCCGACTCTCGAATCCATCCCGAATGATCACGAATGGTTCTCGAATTCGAGACCACATTCGATTACATTCGTGGAGGATTCGAGAAAGGAACTTGTTTTCTTTTCCTCCGCTTACTGAGATGTTTCACTTCAGCGGGTCTGCTCCATTCGGGTATTACCCCGAAGGTCTCCGACGGTTAAGTCGGAGGGGTTGCCCCATTCGGAAATCCCCGGATCAAAGGTTGCTCACCACCTCCCCGAGGCATATCGCCGGCACGCCGCGTCCTTCATCGCCTCTCAAAGCCAAGGCATCCACCATAGGCCCTTACTTGTATCCCCGCCGAAATCAGCGGGAATTGCAATCTACCGCACATGTTATTAAGCCTTTAATTACCTGTTTTAAGTTGTCAAATTTCTTTCCCTTCTCAACCCTCGCCGACAAGCCACGGGCTTACCGGCGAGGAGCGAGAACAAACGCTACCCCCACAAATAGCGCCAAGCAATTGAACATTCCAAGAACAAACTAAAGGAGCCGCTTTAAGCGGCTCTTTCTTGCATACAAAAGAAGGTTTAGTTGAAGTCAGCCGGTACTCTCGCGAAAAGCCGCTTTAGATAAGGTTTTCGGCGTCAGTTCCATATGCCTTAAATCTTACTCTCGGCGCTAAAAATGTCAATACCGTTATCCACAAAAACATCCCGCACGAGCGGGATGTTCCAGGTCAGCGCGGTTGCAGCGATTTTATTTGTTTGTCTAGAACATCCCGCGGGCTCTAGCGCGGTGGATGAATAGCAACAAACAAATAACCCCCTCCTTTTCGCGCCGGGCACACCATGCAATGTCCATGTCAGCCGTTCCATCTGCTTTCGATTGCGCACACTATCCCCTCGGTGGCCGAAAAGGAGGGGGTGAACTGGAGATACCGGGAGTCCTTGCTCTGCGGAGTTCCATGTTTACTTGCCGCTGATCTCGCGGCGGACCTTATCCAAGAATGATCCCGCCGCGTCTTTGCCGCCAAGACCAAAAGCCAAACCGAATGCGAGAGCGAGCATAGCCACGAGGCCAGTGATGAATGTCTGGACGATAATGCTTGCGACACCGAGCTGAATGAGCGCTGCGCTGAAAGCAAAAATCCATATAGCCCAGCGGGCCATAACGCCGACGAAAGCACCGCGCATGCCCAGGGCCTCAACTGAACTTCGCGTGGCGTTCTCCACCACCTCGGCAACCTTCACGGCGATTATCAAAATCAGGGCCGCAACGACTACATTGGGAATGTAGCGGAGAACTTCGGTGAGGAATGCTGAAACGGCATCCAGCTGCAGGATATTGACCGCCGCCAGAAGAAAGACGATGATCAAAAACCATTTGACCAGAGCCCCGATAAAGGCGCCGGAGTTCAGCCTGACTCCTCCACGTTCAAGAGCTTTCTCTATCTCCAACTTCTGGAGAAGCGAGTCAACTTTCATCGCCCGGACAACTTGTTCCACAAGATGTCCGAGTGCCGCCGCTATCACCCAGCCAACGACAAAAACCAGAAGAGCGCTGATAAACAGAGGCACGAAACCGACTACCGCTCCCCACGTTTGCTGGAGCGAAGTTACGACAACGCCGCCCCAATCAAGTCCATAATACATAATTTGTGTTTTTACTTTGACAAGGGCGCTCGACCATGCATCAGTTGAGCTCCCTTGACGGGTTACCTAAATTGCCACCTCCTGCCCCGCGCTTATATTGCGGGGCATCGACCCGGAAGTTATCTTGCAACACTTTCATTATATGACACTCTGGCCAATCTTACCGCAAACTTATCCACACCCGTTTAATCTCGGCCACCGGTTAGAAGCCCGCGCGGGGGTGCGAGACGCCTGCGGCGTCTTGCTGCTAATGGGGCTTGAGCGGCCCACCCACATGGTATATGCTTTTTATTGTTTCGTCCGCAAGAATACCGTACCGCTTGCGGTGCGGTTGTTCATCTGGCCTCGCGGGCGGTCAAAAGGCATGCTATCCATAAACGACCTGAAAAATAAATCGGTAGTTATGATTGACGGCGCGCCCTTTCAAATCCTGGAGGTTAAGCACCTGCATATGGGCCGCGGCGGATCGTCAGTCCAGACGAGGATTAAGAACTTGGCCACCGGTCAGGTCTTTTCGCGGAATTTCAAACCTTCGGATTCGTTTGAAGAGGCCGACATAGAAAAACGAGGGTTGATGTTTCTCTACGCACACCCCGTAAGAAGCAGGGCTTCTAACGGGGCCGGCCGGAGAGAATATGTATTCTCGGCAAAAGGAGATCCCCGCGAACGTTTCGCGCTTGGCGAAGAGAACATCGGCGAGAGCGCAAAATGGCTCAAGCCCGACAGCGAAGTCGGCGCCGTGTTTCTTGGCGACAAGCTGCTGAACATAAGTCCGCCGATAAAAATTGAGCTAAGAGTTCACGAAGCACCCCCGGGATTCAGGGGCGACACGGCCACCGGCGGGTCGAAAACAGTTACGGTGGAAACCGGAGCCAAAGTGCAAACACCCCTCTTTATAGACGAAGGAGATGTTATACGTATAAACACGGAGACTGGCGAGTATGTGGAGCGGGTATCCAAAGCGAAATGAACCCAGCACATAAATTTCCATCGGTCCCTGCCGAGGTATTGATTTTTGCGCGCTCTAGACTGCTTTACCCCTCGAGACCGCTGTAAATTTATGTGCGGGGTTAGTCAAAGCTTATCGTTTCTCCGGGCTCTAAAACTTTTGCCCGGATCTCTGGCGAAGTCTCGGAAGGCTCACTGGCCCTGTTTTCCGCTTCGGCTTTCTTAACGCCGAGAGCAGCGGCCGGATTCATAACGCCCTTCCGCCCGCCGAAACCCGATCGCTCGCGGAGCGATTCCGAGAGAGCTTTCCGCAACTCGGCAAGATGGCTGCCTTTAGGTTCGCGATTTCCTTCCCCTCTCACCCGCCCAGAGTTTTGACTTAACGGTTTATTCAAAGCGCTTAGCGAAATCGGCGATGGCATTTTGACCGGGGAGCGCTCAAAGTTTCGCCGCGCGCCCTGCCCGCCCGAAGCGGCCGGGCCATCCTTGGCCGCAACGCTTTTCGCGCGAAATTTTATCAGCTTCATGTGCTCCTCGCAGTAAACCGGGCGCTGGCCGTCGGGCTTGAACGGAACGAAAACCGGTTTCCCGCACTCCGCGCATCTGGTTTCAAACATCTCCCGCTCGCCCGTAGCGGCGGCACTCGAGGGCGTTTTTGCTCCCCGGACTTCCTCTTTTCCATCCATAGCCGGCGGAGGAGACAGGGGTGCATCGCCAAAACTGGATAGAGTGAAGCGGCGTATTTTATCCTCCACTACGCCGCGCGGTGTCGCAAATCTTTCGCGCGAGACGCGGACAATCGTTTCGCGGAAAGACTCTTCGGGACGCGGGAAAGGCGGGAGCGTCTCGGCCGAGAACGGCCGCGAGGTGATGCCGTCAATCATCAGTTTGACATAAATGTTTTTGAAGCCGAGGTTGCAGAGATCCTGGACGATGAACTCGGGCATAAATTCTTTCTCCAGCACTTCGCCGTCCTCCGCGCCGACGCGAAAAACGACCATAGTGCCGACGTTGCCGAAAATGGCGTGTTGAACCATTTCCTCCATCTGCATTATGTATTGATGAGCGACGATCAAGTTCAGATGGTACTTCCGCGCCTCGGAAAGAATGTTGGCAAACGACTCGGTGGCGAAGTTTTGGAACTCGTCAACGTAAAGATAAAAATCGCGTCTTTGGTCCTCGGGTATGTCAACGCGCGTCATGGCGGTGAGATAGAGCTTGGTAACGATCATCGCGCCGAGAAGCCGCGAGTTCTCCTCGCCGATCTTGCCTTTGGCCAGGTTGACGATTAAAATTTTGCCCTCATCCATGATGGAGCGCATGTCCACCGAAGATTCCACCTGGCCGATAATGTTGCGGATCAGGGGATTGGACGAGAACTGCCCGACTTTATTCTGAATGGCCGCCACCGCTTCGCGCATGAACTGTTCCGGATATTTGGCAAACTCGTTTTCCCAAAAGCCGCGGATAACCGGATCGTTAAGCTGGCTGACGATCTTCTTTCTAAAATCCTTCTCGCCGAACATGCGGTTCACGCCAAGAAGTGTCGCTCCGGGGATTTCAAGCAA
>CAZKCN010000073.1:0-3989 GCA_964551555.1 uncultured Candidatus Saccharibacteria bacterium
CAACGACGACACTACAACCAACACCGTAACCACCAACACCGCCGTAACCTTCAAACTGACCCTCAATACCGCCATCTCTGTCGGCGCCGTCCACATTAGGTGCGACAACGCCGGCGGTGTTACCCTGCGCAATGCCGGCGACGGCCGCGATTACTGCGGCCCGAATTTCAACGGGCCGGCCAACGTCCCTTCTAATTCAACATATACCGCTATCCTGCCGGATAACGCCGCAACAGGGCGGAGCGTTACCGTCATAGTTGTGGTCTACCCCAACGCCGGAGGGTCTTACACCGATTCTGTTACTTTGAACGTTAATCCCGCTTCAACCGCAACCACGAGAGCCGTTCTTACTGTTAATTCTCCCGCCGTCGCTTCCGGCGGCAGTGTCATTCTTACCGCCCAGGGCAGCGGTTACTCTTCCGCTTGGATTAGTTTTGACACCCCGGCTACCAACTGCGCCACTTCTGTCGCTGTTTCTTCAAGCGTTCAGCCTTACAACTGCAACAGTAACTACGCCATGGTCGTCGGCAGTACTTTGCCCATTACTCTCGTCAACAGAACTGCCCAAGACCTCCAAGTCAGATTCACTTTAACCGCCTATAAACCCGGTGGCGCTTACGATACAAGCGCGGTAACGACTACGGTTCTTAGACCCGGAGCTCCAGTCCCGACGCCGACACCCACTTCCACTCCAACCCCCACTCCAACATCAACACCGACGCCAACTCCAACGCCATCTCCAACGCCGGGCGCCGGTCCAACCGCTTCTCTCATCCAATTGTTCAACGCAAGTTCGCCGACGGTGGCTTCGGGTGCGACCATAACTCTTAACGCCGCGCCGGTTGCCGGAGCGAATATTCTTTCAGCGACAATGCAGTGCCGAGGCAACGATGACAATGCGGTGACGATGACTTATCGCGGCGCGGAATACTGCGGCCCGCAGGGCAACGGCCCGTTTGCGGTGCTGGCAAGTTCCTTCCCGGCGCAGGCAAGGTTTGTTAACAGAACCGGCGCCTCGCCGACAATCACCGTCGTTCTAAGAGCCGTATCGTCCGCGGGCTCGGAAGAGAGAAGCATTACGGTTACCGTCGGCCCGCGCGGCGGGGGGACGCCGGCCGTTGCGCAAGTTCCGACCATTTCCAGTTTCTACATCAGCCACGCTTCAGCTATTGAAGCCGGCGAGACGCTGACATTTAACTGGGCTACACCATTTGCCGATATAACTCAAATTAGCTGGGATTATGACTGCGGCGCGGGAGGCCAAGTCATTGAGAATTATTCCTGCGGTGAAAGACGCCCGATGATCCGCGGCGAGCCGCTCTACCTTAGAGTCAGGGATAACGCTTCGGGCGCAATCGCTCTCAATGTTTATCCGGCCGGCGGTCTGGCAAGATCAACTCTGACATCAATCCGGATTGTCCCGCGGGTGTTGCCGGTGAATGTGACCAACTTTACTGTGAGCCACTCCGCCAGCATCCTGCCCGGCGAAACATTCACTTTCTCCTGGAACCAGCGCTTTCAATCCGGCGAAGGCCCCGATCCGACCCAGGTGGAATGGAGTTATGACTGCACCGGTTTTCAGATCGGTTCTTTGGTCTGCGGCGAAAACAGCCGCCGGTCAATGTCTCTCCAGACGCCGGTTGCGCTTGTCATACCCGATGCCGCGGCGGAAAAAACCCTTATTGTAAAAGTTCACGTAACCCGCTTCGGCGGCGCGGTAACCTCGGCTTTAGTCCGCATTCCGGTAAGGCCGCTCCGCGAGATCCAGCGAGCCGCTCTCTTTGCCGAAGCTTCGGGCGGCCGCTCCCGCGATTTGCGCCAAGGCATGAGCGATGACGCAAGCGGAGATGTTACCAGCTTGCAAACTTGTCTCACCTCACCGCTTGGCTTTCTTACTCCCGGCAACATCACCGGCTTCTTCGGCGAAATCACCCACCGCGCGGTTGTAAACTTTCAGAACGCGTATCGCGCCGAAGTCTTGACTCCGGTCGGACTTGAAGTCGGCACGGGTTATGTCGGTTTTTACACTAAAATAAGATTAAGCCAGTTGTGCGCGGCTCAAGGAACGGCGGTTGAAAGAACAACGGTTGCCGGAACGGCCTCGGGACAGCCCGGCGGAGAATCGGCAACCGGCCCGGCAGCGCCGGGGCCGAGGCCGGGCGGTCAAACTTCGGCCACTAGCGACTCGCCGGCGGCTTCCGGCTTTGGGCGCGCGCGAGTCGGTGGCCCGGTTGAGAGGAGAATTGCGGCTTTCACTTCCGAGGTCCAACTTACCCGCGGGCGGCCAAGCGATTGGGCTGATATCCAGCAGTGTCTAATTGAGGAAGGATTCCTTCGGCCGACTGACGAACAAGTCAATAATTTCACCGGCGAGCCGGACGGCAATGGCAACCCCACCCGCAACGCCGTCAAGGCCTTTCAGGCAACTTACCTAAGAGATGAATTGGCGGCCCAAGGTCTGCCACTCACCGGAACGGGGGTTGCCGGCGACTTGACGAGAAGAAAACTCATAGATGTCTGCCTATCCGCAAAAACGGCAAAACAAATGCGCGAAGCCGTACGCGAGATGCAGAGTATAATCCCGTCTGTCAGCCCGCGCCTTTCTGAACTGCTTAACGCAACCTACGCCTCTTCCACATTAGTCAGCGATCTTGTCCGGTTGACTCAATCAGTTCAATACCCCGGCGTTAATTCCGTAGCAGTTCTGCTGGGAGATCAATTGCCAGCTCTTGCAGATCAAGCGAGAAGAGAGGTTGGGCTTGGATCGCTGGTTCTGCGGCGACTTGATACTATTCTTGATCAATTGATAAACATACTGCTGACTGGACGCAGTTCAGGCGCCGCGCCGCCCGGGGCAGTTGCGCCTACCCCCGCACCCGCACCAGCTCCCCAGCCGACGCCCGCGCCGCCATTTAGAGAAACACCGCCGGGCGTTGAGAATCCTCTGCTTTTCAGTCTCGGCGAAACTGGAGCCGGGGCGGCGGACACTGCTTCGGGCCGGGACATAAGAGTCAATATCGGCGCGCCGGGGAGATCGGTTATACGGGGGCAAATACATTGCGAAAACAATAATGACGGCGGTGCTATAATCGCGAGAGGCGATCCGGAACGCGGCGGCGCGGTTTATTGCGGGCCGCGGCGAAACGATGTGATAAGGAACGGGCCGGTAGATGTTTCCATCGGCGAATACTACATAACTCCTTTCAACTTTTCGCCCGATGCTTCTGCCGCGAAGAACGTAGCTCTGGTTCTGACGGCTTTCATGACTGACGGCCAGATTTTCCAGAAAAGGATCCAGCTTTCCATCGTTTCCACTTCAACAACCGCTACCCTTGAACAAGTTAGCGTGCCGTCGCTTTCTCTTGCCGACAGCGCGGAGAAAATCTTGTATCGCTTCAAGATCACGGCCTCGCCCAACGCCAGCGCTCCCTTGTATGCGTTTGCGTTCCATGTCGCCACTACCGGCGATGAGGGAACGGCCGATGACTTCTCAATAACCAGTCTGAAGGTTTACGCTTTCACCGGCGCCGGTTTCTCGGGCGACGCTTACGCCGCGAACCCCTTGAACAGCGGCCCCAACCGCCCGCGAGGCGGACCGGAACTGCAAGTCATCAGCTTTAATCCGGTAAATCCTTCGGGCAGCGGGCGCGAAACTATATATGTGCCGGCGGGGCGAACTTACTATTTTGAGTTAAGAGGCGATGTTGTCGGCGCGGACAGCGGCGATAGAGCAGAAATATGGCTCCAGCCGGGATTGGAGTATAGAGTCATAAGACAACTGGAAGCGGTGTCTTTATTCCTGTAAAGCCAGAGCTAGATTTATTTTTTGGTTCATGCGATAGGGGAGCCGGAGCCTTGTGTGCAAATCTAATGCTTACTTCGCTCCACATACCCGCGCCGGGAAAGGGTTGGCCTGGAAGCCGCTACGATGGACTATCGTCGCCGCGGCTTTTTCTTTGCCATTCCCCGTGTTATTATCGGGATATGAT
>CAZKCN010000074.1:0-3972 GCA_964551555.1 uncultured Candidatus Saccharibacteria bacterium
AAAATGAAATTGCAGCAGAAATGAGTTTTGAAACCATCTCATTATATGGCACTGAACCCGTTTAAGAAAAACTCACATTTTGCACTCATACCGTCAAGGTCTTTCCGCGTCATATCTCTAACTGGGCTTTCTTTGCCCGATTGCCGTTTCTATGATACTCTGGGGCGGAATTAGGAGCGCCCGCCTGCCGGGCCCCTCCTGCCTTATATGGACATGGTGGAAGCAATTTTTGAATCCCAAGTGCGAGTAAAATTACTCAAGCTTTTTTTGATGAATCCCGACTCCGAGTTTACTCTGGAAAGCGTTGCGGCTTTGACCAAACTCCGTCCGCAGAAATTTTCGGGCGAATTGCGTCGGCTGATAAAGCTCGGGCTTATTAAGTCCATACAGCAAAAATTTCCGGTAAGCGAGGCAAAAGCCAAAACTCGTTTCACCTTCGCCAAAGTTTTTTCCCCAAATAAAGATTTCCCTCTCTTCCCAGAGCTTAGACTTTTGATGGTCAAATCCGCGCCCCACTCCAAGGGCCAGCTATCGGCGCGCATCAAGCGGCTCGGCAACATTAAACTTGCCATCCTCGCCGGCGTTTTCATAGACAACCCCAACTCGCGCGCCGACATGCTTTTGGTCGGCGACAGCTTCAACAAAGGGCGCATGCGCTCGTTCATCCAGTGGCTTGAAGCCGAAGTCGGCAAGGAGCTTAATTATGTTGTCATGTCCTCGCAGGAATTCAAGTACCGCATGGATATGTATGATCGGTTCGTGCGCGACATTCTGGAATTTCCGCATGAGAAGGTGATCAACAAACTCGTGGTTTAGAAAAAGTTTTTCTGCGGCGGCCGCAAATTCCGATTACCGGAGTTTGCGGCCGTTTTAATCCCGCGTTATCCCGCGCGCTCCCACTCAAAAAAATCCCGGCGCGCGCTGGGCCGGGGCGGATTGAGCACTCGGATATTTCTCAAAAAGATCAAGCTGGCCGATGTCTTCGGGGATCGGTTCCGGCGGACTGACTTCCAGGAGCCCGGCGTCCTGCTCCCGCAACGCAAGAGTGATGACGCTCCCTTTTTTCAGGCGCCGCAGATCTATGGGAGCAAAATGCGACTGCGGCACGGCGTGCTTTCCTCCTCCGTCGTCGGTGATGTGAATCACGGCGTTGCCGTTCATCCCCGGGCTCGCGACGCAAAACTCGCTAACCGTGATTTTCACTTCGCGGCAGCGCAATTCCACGTCCCACTTGGCCACGGCGCTCACCTCCTTTCGCTGGGGCGGAGAGGAAGGGTTCTGATTCCATATTAAACCAGAAGCGCTCGGAGAAACATTGAAAAAATATTTTTTTGTGGTAAAGTTGCGGCGAGACGGACGTATAACCCAGCAATAAATTTATCCGCGGCAGGCAGGATAGCGCGTTTTCACCCCGTTACAAATGGGCACGGGCATTTAGCTCAGTGGTAGAGCGTTCCGTTCACATCGGAAAGGCCGCTGGTTCGATCCCAGCAATGCCCATTTGTTCGCGCTCAATCATCTTAGTAAGCGTATTTTCATCGCAAAGTTCGGGGAATCTAAGACGCAGCGCATTTGGGAAAAACTTGAAGCCTTCAGCGGCATCAGCCGCGAAGAACCCCATAAACCATTGGAGGAACTGCAGTTTCTTATAACCAAACAGCCGCGGGTAAAGAGTTGGAATTATAATGTTCTTCAGCGGCCCGATTTCGCGCACGGCTAAGGAAACGTAATGCCTGTTATCATGGATATATTCGCGCACCTTTGCCTTCAGACCAAGCGAGTTTCTAACCGCTTCAACAAGCGCTTTATCGCGAACATGCATCCGAAGAGCAAAAGCTGGAATCTTGCCATAGCTAACCCTAGTCCAATAAAAGCTACCCTCGCCAACAATCAGACCGGCAACAAAATCGAGGTTTAGCCTGCTACCCTTAAGTTCCTCCATGTTTCACACTTAAAATGTTTACCTGGTAAACATTTTATCACTTTGTGAAACATTGTGAAACGTTTCCCGGAAACGTTTCACAAACTATTTCAAAAACCCGCATAAAACCTCAAAACCTTGTGAAACATCTTGTGAAACGTTTCACAACTTGTGAAACGTTTCTGGGAAACATGTAGATTGAAACGTTTCAATCTACATGTTTCCGGGAAACATTTCCCGATAAACATCGTGAAGTATGGAACACTCCGACCAGAACCTGGGAGACGCCGGTGAGGAGGCCGCCGCCAACCATCTAGCTGGCTTGGGATATGCCATTTTAGCTAGGAAATACAAGAAAAAGATCGGAGAAGTGGACATTATCGCCCAAAAAGGCGATATTGTTCATTTTGTTGAAGTTAAAACGAGTGTTTACTATCCAGATAGCGGCTTTTTGCCCGAGGTGCGCGTTAACCGCAAAAAAGCTTACAGATTAAGAAGAACTTGCGAACTATACCTCTCTGAAACGAAGGCTTTGCCGGATCAAAAGTGGCAAATTGACGTTATTTCTGTTATTCTTAACGTTGATGGCAGTTTAAATTCTCTAAATCACTTTGAGAACGCGATTTTTGAGAAAATATACTAGCTGAAAATTTTGTGAAACAAACTTGTGAAACGTTTCCGGGAAACGTTTCCCGGAAACGTTTCACAAACTATTTCAAAAACCCGCATAAAACCTCAAAACCTTGTGAAACATCTTGTGAAACGTTTCACAACTTGTGAAACGTTTCTGGGAAACATGTAGATTGAAACGTTTCAATCTACATGTTTCCGGGAAACATTTGCCGGGAAACATAGCCGGGCCGTAGTATACCGGTAGTACGAGCGCTTTGGGAGCGCTTAGACTGGGTTCGATTCCCAGCGGCCCGAAAAGTTAAAAACCGGTCCCGCTATAAGCGGGACTGGTTTTTTAGTTATCTGTCAATGTCCGAGATAGTTTTTAAGCATAAACACTAGCGTTTTAAATGTCCGAGAGAATGTCCGAGATGTCCGAGAGAAAAGCAAGTCTCTATGCTAGTTTTCACTATTGACTTTTAGGCATTTTTGGATTATAATTCAGATGGTTTAAATTATTGTTCTGTTACTTGACTTGACCCGGATTCCCGCGTGAGCGGGAGAAAGGAGCTGCCATGAGCAGCACGAGCACGGCCCACGGCCTGGAGTTCCTCGGAGTGACCATTGCTGTTGACAAGGGGACTGTCGGGAGCCCCGAGCTGCACTCCGCCGCGGGAATGGCCTGGGCCGAGATCATCGGCTTGGGCCGGCCAAGCTCGGTGCGGTTGGTCATCACCGCCGCGCCGAAGGAGGGGACCACCGCTCTCGCCGTCAACTACGGCCGGGCGGAGCGCCTGACCTCGGCCGGATACGTGCTGGACGTCCCCGTCAGCTGGACGGACGGCATACCGCACACCCGCGAGAAGTACCGCGACAACGTGGATGTCATCCTCCTGGAGGGGGATGGCTACTTCACGGATGTCCAGTGCGGGCTTGTCACCCGCGGCGGCCGCTTCTTCCTCACCGCCCAGCAGGTCTATCGGGGCTGGGTGACGAGGACCCGTGGCGCGCGCGTGGGCGAGGTGGCGTGGAACTTCACCCCCGCCGATCAGATTCACGCCTACCCCGGGTGTCGCTACGACGGCATCTGGGCGAATATGGCGGAAGAGATCATGGCGGTAGCCCGCGAGACGGGCGCCAGCCGCCAGCTCTCGCGGGTCAAGCGGGCCGAGTGGGTTACTCCGGATGTCCAGCTGCGCACCGGATGGGTTGCCGGGGTTGTGATGTATTACAACCTCGTGACCGGTACCGGAAAAGTTGAGGAAGTGGCGCGCGGTGGCGGGCAGTTCATCCACCACTCCGCGGTCCTCAACCCGGACGGCTCGCCGATGCGGCCGTTCCCGTTCCTCGCGCCGATGTCGGGCGTCCACTTCCGCCTCCGCGATCCGCGCGAGAGCCGGAAGCCCGACGAAGGACCCGGCGTCAAGTCCATCATGCCC
>CAZKCN010000075.1:0-3915 GCA_964551555.1 uncultured Candidatus Saccharibacteria bacterium
TGGAACTTCGGCCATGATTTTGCCGAGGAGCGCACCTCTTTTTATTGTAACATCTATGTCAAACAAAATGGCGAAGATGGCTATGCCGATTGCCGCGGCGACAAGGCGTTTAGCGGCAAGGGACGCTGTCTTTTCGGCAGCGCCGGTTTGCTCTTCTTTTGAATTGAGGTTTTTTTCCTGCATGGTTTAGTTGGTTAACCCCGTTAAAAATCTCAAAACTGACCGTTGGGTTTATTGTTTCGTCCGCAAGAATACCGCACCGCTTGCGGTGCGGATGAATTGCGGTCACGAAACAATAACCCCGCCCTTTCTAAAATTCCTCATTGAATTTATGTGCTGAAGTTGGATCTTAATGTAGCTCTTTGCTTCGTGTCCGGAGTTATAGAAAGGGCGGGGTGAACAACCGCGCCTACCGCAACCGTTGCGGTGATACCGCACCGCTTGCGGTGCGGTTGTTCATGCGGTAGGCGGGAGACACCGAGCGTTTCAGGAACGATTTCTCACGGGGTTAACGGACATCCGCTTATTTCCGATAGCTTGTTAATCCCCTGCTCGCCTTCCAAGCGCTGGCCGTCGGACCCGCCTGCCGGCGAGGCAGGGAAAATCCACGTCGGATAGCCCTGGATACCTGCCGTGATGCATTTTTGGGGGTCGTCGGGACATTCTACGTAGGGAATGAACTTGAAAGAACTGCCGAAGGCTTTTTTCTCATTCTGGCAATGCGGGCACCAGTCGGCGCCGTACATGGTAGCTCCCTTGCCGGCAAGGCATCTGGCGAAATCATCCAGTTCGCCTGCTTTCGCATCCCTATTTTTGCTGAAAATCAAAAATAAAAATGCAAAAATCAAAATGACAATGCAAAATGCAAAAATCATTTTGAATTTTGACTTGTGGTTTTTCATTTTACCTTTCTAACTTTTCCTTTCGCATTATTCGTCACAGCAATTGACCAATTCCTTGACTATGTCCTGAAGCGTCCACGGCTTTTCAGCGCTGGCTTGGGCCTTGAAGCCGGCGGCGTCAATGAGCTTGAGGCGCAGGGCCCAGAAAAGCGAATAGATTCTGTAGCCGTAGGCAAATGTTTCCTCGGCTTCGCTTTTTTTGCCGTCGGCCTGAAGTTTTGATCCGACTTCCATGAGGCGCATGGTTGCGCCGAGAAGGTGTTTCACGATGCACCAAGTTTCGCCCTCGTGCTGACTCTGGCTCACGAGCTTAGCGAGAAGTTTCTTTCTCACCTCGCGGACCCGAACCAGAAAATCATAGTATTCCGGTTTTCCGGTTTTCGCTCCGGTAAAGAAGAAATGCTCCTCAAGGCTTATAAGGTTCATAACGCCGATGCTCAAATCTTCCTCCATGGAAAGATCTATACTGCCGGATTTTTTCAGCTCCTCAATGCGGGCGTGGAGATTTTTCCAGTCGTTTATTTGCGCGGGCATAAAAGTGGTTAGATGGCGATAATTATCAAGCCGAGGGCAACCATGGCCAGACTGCCGATGATGCGCATCTTTCCGGTTTCTTCCCTTTTCCAGGCGCGCACCTTTTCAAGGAAGACTCTGTTGCTGGCGATGAGCAGTATGACTGCAAGCGGCAGGATAAAAATCAAATTGTAATAGATGAGGTAAGCAAGACCTTTTAGGTAAGTCGCTTGATCGTGAAGCAGGCCAAGAACGAGGAGATACGGTCCGCCGGTGCAGGGAAACTCGCATATGCCGACGAGGGCCCCAAGGAAAAACGCCGCCGGCAAAGAGGCTTTTTCCATAAGCTCGGCCATCTTGTGATGGGCTTTCGCGGGTATGCGAAGCTTGATCGGGAAAGACGGGAAAATTTCGTTGATTAGGCCGATGGCGCCCCAAGCGATCAGCAGAAAAGCCCCGACTTTGGCCATGAAATGCGGAGTGTTAAAGAGATGAAGCGTTTGGAGGATGCCGAGGCCGATCAGGATGTAGATGACGAAGATGCCCAGTATGTAGGTTAGACCGATGGCGGTAATACTCCGGCGCGTGCGGCCGAGGCTGAGGAGGAAAGCGATGGTGAGAATAAGTATGGAGAAGGCGCAGGGATTTATGCTGTCAATCAGCACTGCGGCACTTACCAGCGGGAAAAGCCGCCGCCCGCCGTCGGAGAGGGACCACAGCGCCGTTTGGCCGATGCCGGCATAGCGGAAAAAGAGCACGGCGCCAACGAGCAGAACGGCGAAGGCCGCTAGAGCGGCTATTTTTACCCCGTTAGAACGCCGCTTTGATTTATCGTCTGGCATTTTAGGGTTTTACAAGCGCTTTAAATCTAAGCTCCAGCGGTGAGGCCGATGGCGTTTCTATGTAGATTGACCTTTCTACCGGTCCTATTCCGGCCGGCCCGTGGGCTGCGGGATCGAACACCGCTTCAACTTCGGCTTCTTCTCCCGGCTGGAGAGTTTTATTGATTTTCGGGATGGAGCTATGCCCGGGCATGCCGTAAGGGCCGGCTTCGCTTTTCTTCCCGTCTGCGCCATCAGTGATCAGTATGGCCTCGGTGCACATGCATGAGGTGTACATTTTGGTTACGGTAGTCGGCTGATCTTGGATGTTCTTAACCTTGAAGATGTGGCTGACTTTGCCCGCGGCCATGGAGATTTCGCCGAAGTCAAATAAATTTTCCGGCGCCGAAAGAGACGGCAGCGCCCCGTCGGCGGAAGTTTCCCTTTCCCGGGGGCTGGCAAGCCATATTAACCCGCCGAGGATTAAGACTATCGCCGCAGCGCTTATAATGATGTCTTTGTATTTCATAAGTTTTACTTGTCATTGACCCCGTTACTTGAATGCCCCGCGGTCTCCTGCCCCGTTAGAGCGGGATCTGACGGGGCTTGCCGCAGGGTATAATGCCCTGCGATCAAGCAACGGGGTTTACTTGCTGATTCGCCCCGTTACCGCCGGGAAGCCGCGGTCGGCCTGCCCGGCCAGGGAAGGCGGCGGTAACGGGGGTCCGCTCTTATCACCAGCCGATGCGCACAAAACAAAAACACCCGTCAGCTTGAACGGATGCATGCGGATCCCGGAGTTACTTGTCGGGATAAGAAGCGTTTTACTTCTGCGCGATCATGAAAAGCATGCACCCTTAAAGCGCATACCGAGGATCGCGTTTTTCGCGAAGGGCGAGCCAGCGCGTGAGTTCACATTCCACCGGCAGGATTTTTAGCTTTTCCCGTTCTCCTGTCGGCAAGAGGCCGGTAAAGATGTTCTTGATTTCTTTGGGCGAGGTCAAGATCAGAGCCGCGGCGGCAAGAGCGAGAACCGTCCAGAGAAAAGCGATTGCCGAGGAAGTGTTGGCGGCTGCGGCGGAGAGGCTTTTCAAAGCGCCAAGGTGAAAATTGGTAAAGCCGATTACGTTAACCGTTTCGGGGCAATCGGCAGCCTGGATTTTTGAGGCTATACACAAAAGGTGTTTATTGGCGAAATGACCGCAGTCAATGCCCTGACAGCCGAGGATCAAGAACCCGAAAACAGCGACTCCAATGAGGCTTAGACCCAAATAGACTGTCGCGGCTGTTTTCATCTTGCTTTAATTCTAAGCATAGCGAGGATTAATGTCAAAGTGGATATCCTCGTTATCTAAAAAGTCGGCTTGATACGGCTTATAGCGGCGGCTTCACCGGCTCATGAAACGGCAAAAATATCTCGGTAAGCCTGAAGCCTTGCTCGGTTCGCGGCTGGCTGATTCGGCGGCATTGCTCCCCGTCCGATAAAGAGAGCATGGAAAAACTTGTTTTCGCCTCCGCTTCTTGAAGCTTGAAATAGCGAGGCGTCTCTTCACTCAACCGGTACAGGCGGTTTGTAGCCGGAGAGCTTTCATTTGAGAGATAAGCCTCTCCGCGGCATTCGGCTTCTTCAAAAGCCATCGGCGAGTCGCCGGCCACGACCACTTTTCCCGATGCCGGGG
>CAZKCN010000076.1:0-3892 GCA_964551555.1 uncultured Candidatus Saccharibacteria bacterium
CGACAGTGCCCGACCACACAAGAAATGATCCCCATCCGCCTGTTTTTAACTCAGGGAGTCCTTATGAAGATTGGGCGAGAAGATTTGATATAGCCAGCAGTGATATAACTGAACAATTTTTGATTAGCGGCTATAAGCCGGTTTTATTTGAAAACATTAATAGGTATTTTGAGAGCGTAGCTCGGTATTCAAACAACAATTTTTTTAGCAAAGATTCTATCGGAAGTAAGAATTATAGTGGGCCGATAGTTGTAAAGATCAATGAAGAATTGTCGCGCAGCGGTAGCAAAAGAAGGTTTGGCTACGCTTTGGACGAAAACGGCGAATATTACCACTTGGTTTTTGTGCCGGCAGGGGGTATTTACTGGAAAGGTGATGCGACGCAAGTACTCTCTCTAGAAGATCCGGATAACAGGATTCTGAACGATTACTGGTTTCGGCTTTCTAGGCAAGCCATTCTCCATGGCGCCGGGGTGGTGAAGTTGTTTTTTGACGAGGTGGAGAATGAGAAGCAAACTAAGACACTCTTCAATAAAAATAAATCGTGGCTGGCTAAGGCCAGCGAGAAAATTGAGGCCGAGGTCAAGCAGGCGCTGGGTGCGGCCAAAAGCGCTGTTGGCTCCGCTTCGGCGGCGGCTAAAGATTGGGCCGTCGGCGCCGGAAAAACTTTAGCCGACCTGCCTAATTCGTTCCTGCAGTTTAGAGCGGAGAACAAATTAGGTCCCGAGGCGGCAAGTCTGATAAGTGCGCTCTCTGCTTCAGATGAGTCCTTGTTAGCGAGAGCTGTTCCGAGTCCGAGTTCTGCTCGTGATGAAGATTCTCCGGCGGCTGGCCCCGCCGGTGTCGGGATTGATTTGCCGACTCCGATCCCTTCGCCAACTTCGGAACCGACGACTTCCGAACCGCAACAAGATAATGCAGCAGAAAAATCGGCCGCGGACGCTCCCGCGGTCATTTTACTTGCCACTTCCTCGCCTCAAACATCAAATCCGCTCCAGTCGCCGGATTCATCGCCGGTTGACGCCGCCGGCACGGGCTTGCCTCCCGAACCGCAACAGCCGCCGGCTCCGAGGGGCGGTCCGGATAATTCATCATCTGATTCTCCGACCGCCGCCGTTGCCGCGCCGCCCGATATCAGTCTTGAGGTGGAACAGTGCTTGTGGTCAATAAGCGAGGACAGCTGTCTTTTAATTGAAGCGCCGCTCACTGTGATTTGGGTGAGCTCCGCGGCGAATGTTGATCACTATGCGCTGGAGTGCTTCAAGAACGGAGCGCCCTGCCTCGGCTTTGTTTACAACCCCACCGCTACTTCAACTCAACTTTTGGCTGATGACGGCGCAATCTACACTTTTAAAGCGAGAGCGGTTGACGCGCTTGGCTATGCGAGCGAGCTCGCTGAAAAGGAAGTGGAAGTGAACTCAAAGCCGGTGGTTATAAATGAAATTGCCTGGGCGGGGACGGCGGCATCAACCACCCAGGATGAATGGATAGAGCTTTATAACCGTTCTTCAAAATCGGTCGCGCTTTCGGGCTTTACTCTTTTGTCTTTGACCGACCAAAAGCCGAATATCAATCTTTCCGGAACTATTCCGCCTCGGGGATTTTTTCTAATTGAGAGAACTGACGACAATACGGTTTCCGATGTTGCCGCGTCGCAGATGGCCCCTTTCGGCTCGGGCTCGGGCTCGGGCGCGGGTCTTTCTGATGGCGGCGAAGTTTTGGCGTTAAACTTCGCAAGCACAACAGTGGATCAAACTCCTCCTCTCGGCGCCTGCGGGCTTAACGTTTGGTGCGGCGGGAACAGAGCTTCGCGACAAACCATGGAGCGGATTGACTACAACCTTCCCGGCGCTGATCCAGCCGCTTGGGGCGACAACGACATTCGTTTGCGGAACGGCCGGAGCGTTGACGGCGTCGCCATCAACGGCACGCCGAAGGCAAGAAACAGTCTGAACTATTACATAGCCCCTGGCAGTCAGCTTATGGCTTCGCGGACGCTTGCAAAAGCCAATAGTCCCTATGTTGTCGGCTACAGCACCGTAACCATCAATCCCGGGGTTACTTTAAGCATAGAGCCGGGTGTGGTTATAAAATTTTTAGCCGATGATCAAAATTTAATCATTGACGGCACCCTGAAGGCCGTAGGCACGGCCGGGGAAAACATCGTTTTCACTTCCTTCCACGATGACGAATTCGGCGGCGACACCAATGGCGACGGCGGCGCAACTCTGCCCGCGCCGGGCAACTGGCGAGCCGTAATTTTTGAGTCTTCCAGCCGCGATTCGGAGCTCGCTTTCGTCCGGGCGCGCTACGGCGGGCGGCGGCATTTCGGGCGAAACATCAGCGACGCTTTAGTGGAAATTGAAGGGGCGTCGGTGAGCATCGCCGACTCAATTTTTGAAAAAAGCTATCAGAACGGTCTGCGTTTGGCGGACACCGGAAGCCGCGTAGTCAACTCTTTGGCCCGCGACAATAATCGTGATGATGCGGCTTGCGGTATTGCCGCTGAAGGCGGGAATCCCGAAATTAGAGACAATGTTTTTGAAAACAATAACTGGGGGCTATGTCTTCGCGACAGCACCCGCGCTGTCGTTTCAGGAAATAACTTTAGAGGCAACGTCAAGGGAGCCGCGAATCTCGGCGGCAGTTTTGCGGCTTTTTCTTCCAATCAAGCGGCGGCGAACGGCGTTAACGGCATAGTCACCAACGGTTATTTCTATGAGGACTACACTTTCACCAAAGATCTCCCTTATGTTATCGGCAACGAGTTGAGATTTTTAAGAGATAAAGTTATCACCGTTCGGCCGGGAGTGGTTTTCAAGGCGGAAGGTTACATTACGGTTGAGGGCTTGCTTAAAGTCCAAGGCAGCGCAAGCGAGCCGGTTATTTTCACTTCGCTTCAGGATGATGAATACGGCGGCGATACCAATAACGACGGTGCTGCAAGTGCGCCGCGGGCGGGGGACTGGGCGGCGATTAGCTTTGCGCCGACGGCAACTTCCTCCACCATTGATTACGCCATAGCCCGATACGGCGGAGCGGTGAGCAACGGGATTATAACCGTTAATTCATCACGGGTTGATATATCAAACTCGGTTATAGAGAAAAGCGGCTATCAGGGCATTCATTTTATCGGCGGGGATGCCGAGCTAAGAGGCCTTACCATCCGCGACAACGACGGGCCGAATCTCGCCGGAGGAATATATCTTGAGAACGGAGCGCGGGTTTTCATCGCCGATTCCATTTTCCGCAACAATAAATTCGGGATTGCGGCCGACGGCGGGGCAGTTTTGATCGGCGGCGGGGGAGTGGATATTGACGGTTCCAACCAGGCGAGAACCCTGCCGCCGGATTTGCTTCCGTAACTTTTTTGTTGTATAAATTGAGAGGAGCTAAGTTTAGCGCGGAAGTGACGTGGCGGGGGGCTAATCGCCCTAAATGATGAACCGCGGAGGCGCGGGGAGGAGGGCAGCCATGGTTGTGTTCGTCCTAATTGCGGCGTTATTGTTGGCCAGCAGCGAGGCAATGGCCCAGGGGGCGCCCGGGGTCAGCGGCGTTAACGTTGCAATCACTACTACTTTTGTTTCCGGGGATGAAGGAGGGGTGGTGATCGCGGTGACGGCCGACCGGGCAATTGCTTTCGGCTTTGGCGTTTTAGTTCCGCGGCCTAATAACGCCGGAGTGATCCCGACGAAAGCGTTGTTCAACATCAAGTCGCCGGAAGGTGTTGCCTTGTTAGTACGGCGGGCGTGGAGTCAGGTGGCGATAGATGTCTCCGCCGCCGGAGAGAACAAGGTGTGGGACGGCTTGTCAGTCGGAGGCAGCGTGATCGGGCCGGGAGTTACGGTTACCACCGTGCGCATTCCTTTCAGGGATCTTGATTCTCTTTTTA
>CAZKCN010000077.1:0-3825 GCA_964551555.1 uncultured Candidatus Saccharibacteria bacterium
ACCGCTCGGCGCGATTCTACCGCAAAGGCCGAATAAGGCAGGAGGGGGTCTGAATAACAACTGCTCAAGTCAGTTCTTTGTCGTTTTGCCGAAGTGCCGCTTTAAGGAGCCGGCGTTGCTTCAAAGGTATCTCGTCGCCGCGAGTTGCGTTCGGGTCGGCTCTCGGTTGACGTAACCCCATCCGCGCCAGACGGCGCATGGAGGTGGCAAGAGATGAGATCGCTCGGCAGGCAGCTTCTGGTTGAGCTCCACGGCTGTCACCCGGAGACGCTGAAGAAAGTGGATACCGTCCGTGAGATCCTCACCTCGGCGGCCAAGGCCGCTAAGGCGACGATCGTGGACGTAGCCTTCCACGAATTCAGTCCCTACGGCGTGAGCGGCGTTGTCATCATCGCCGAATCTCATATCTCTGTTCATACCTGGCCGGAGCACAAGTACGCGGCCGTGGATATTTTCACCTGCGGCGACACAACCGTGCCAGAGGAAGTGGCGCAGTACGTCGCGACCCGATTCCGGTGCAGGGCGACCTCGAGCGTTGAAATGAAGCGCGGGATAGTCGAGTCGTTCAGCCAAGTTTCGGCTCGACACTCGGGCGGCCAAGCCGTCGCCGCGCCCGCGCATTCTTCCGCTTGAAGCAAGGGGCGATGGCGCATCGCGCCGCAGGGAGTTATCATGCTCCCCGCGGCTTTTTATTTGCTTCTCAACTGCTCTTTTTTTTAGAGCATTTTTAGGCTACAATAGCGAAACAGTTTCCGGGAACTATGGGCCTGCTGACTAAAATTTTAGGCGATCCGAATGAGCGTTTTTTGAAAACGCTTGCACCGGAATTGGAGAGAATCAACGCCCTCGCCCGGTCGTTTGAAAAACTCCCGGATGAAGGGCTAAAAGCCAAAACCGCCGAATTCAAAGAGCGGTTGGCCAAAGGCCAGGCGCTTGATGCTCTTCTGCCCGAGGCTTTTGCCGCTGTCCGCGAGGCCGCGCGCCGCGCCATCGGCCAGCGGCATTTTGACGTCCAGATTTTAGGCGGTATCGTCCTGCATCAGGGCAGAATAGCCGAGATGAAAACCGGCGAAGGCAAAACGCTGGTTGCCACTCTGCCTTTGTACTTAAACTCTCTTTCCGGCGGGGGCTGTCATCTGGTTACGCCGAACGACTACCTCTCGCGGGTCGGCGGCGGCTGGATGGGGCCGGTTTACCGCGCCCTCGGTGTTTCCGTCGGCGTCATCGCCCATGATTTCTCTGGAATATATGATCCGTCTTTCAAGTCCTCGCCCTCGCACGGCGACGATCGCCTGGATCATTGGCGGCCGGTAAGCCGCCGCGAGGCCTACGCTTGCGACATAACCTACGGCACCAACAACGAATTCGGTTTTGATTACCTCCGCGACAATATGGCCTATTCTCTCGGCGACATGGTCCAGCGCGGCCATAGCTATGCGATTGTTGACGAAGTTGATTCCATTTTGATTGACGAGGCGAGGACACCGCTTATCATCTCCGCGCCCGACGAGGAATCGGCTGAATACTATAAAACTTTTTCGCGCGTCGTGCCCGAACTCAAGGAAAACTTTGACTACAATGTGGACGAAAAACTGAAGGCGGTAACCATAACCGAGGATGGTATAGAAAAAGTGGAGAGGCTCCTTGGCGTCGCAAATATTTACGAAGAAAAGGGTTTCCGTTACGTGCGCTACCTGGAACAGGCCCTTCGGGCTCAAGCTCTTTTCCAGCGCGACCGCGATTATGTGGTGCGCGACGGGCAGGTGGTCATTGTTGACGAGTTCACTGGCCGCCTAATGCCCGGCCGGCGGTGGTCGGAAGGACTGCACCAAGCCATTGAAGCCAAGGAAGGGGTCCAAATTCAGCGCGAGTCGCGGACGCTGGCCACTATCACCTTCCAGAATCTTTTCAGGATGTACGCGAAGCTCGGAGGCATGACCGGAACGGCGGCAACCAACGCCGAGGAGTTTCACAAGGTGTATAAAATGGAGGTTGTAACCATTCCAACCGCGCGCCCGCTTGTCCGCCGCGATCTCCCTGATCTCATCTTCCGCACCGAACACGGTAAATTCACGGCCGCAACCCAAGAAATTAAGAGAAGACAAAAATTGGGCCAGCCGGTTTTGGTCGGCACGGTGTCCATTGAAAAAAATGAACGTCTCTCGGCCTACTTAAGCCGCGAGGGCGTCCCGCATAAGGTTCTAAACGCCAAGAATCACGAAGAGGAAGCTATGGTCATCGCCCAGGCCGGGCGCCTCGGCGCGGTTACCATGGCGACCAACATTGCCGGGCGCGGCGTTGATATTCTGCTTGGCGGAAATCCCCAGGATGCAGAGGAGGCCGAAGAAGTCCGCAAGCTCGGCGGCCTTTTTGTCCTCGGCACCGAGCGGCATGAGGCCCGGCGCATTGACAACCAGTTAAGAGGCCGTTCCGGCCGCCAGGGCGACCCCGGCGAGACTAAGTTTATGCTTTCGCTGGAGGACGAACTTATGCGCGTTTTCGGTTCGGAGCGTATCAAAGGGATGATGGCGAGTTTCGGCATTCCCGAAGATCAGCCGATTGAGAACCGCCTGGTCACCAAATCCATAGAATCCGCCCAGCAGAAAATAGAAGGATTTCATTTTGACGCCCGCAAGCACATTCTGGAGTTTGACGATGTAATGAATAAGCAGCGCGAGTATGTTTATAAGTTGCGCCGCGAAATTCTCTATGACGCCGAAGCTTCGCTAGGGGCCTTGACCGGGAGATTGACGGCCATCATCACCCAAGAAATCTCCCGTTTGGTGGATACTCATACGGCCGGCGACTATTTTTTGGATTGGAACGTTGAGGAAATTGCCGAGAATGTTAAAGCCGTAGCCGAGGTGCCTTTGACTGTTCGGGAAGAGCTCTCGCGCATCGTCGGCCAGGATACGGCCGCCGAGGAAAAGAGAGAAGAAATCAAGCGCTATATTCTGGGAACTCTTCAGATAATTCTTGACGAGAGAAAGGAAGCTGCCGGCGGCGAGACGATGCGGAACATCATCAAAGCGGTGATGCTCCGTTCCGTCGATCTTTTATGGATGGATCATCTTGACCAAATGGAGCACCTTCGCGATTCGGTCAGGCTTCGCGCCTACGGCCAGCGCGATCCTTTGGTGGAGTATAAAAACGAGGGGCTCCGGCTCTTCCGCGAGCTTCAAGCGGCCATCCGCGCGCAAATCGTTTCAACCATATTTAAGGTTGGCGCGGACGTGCGGCCCGAGGCGCCGAGGCGCGTCATTGAACTGCATCCGGAGTTCGCTGCGGCTGGCGGAGGCAGTGTTCCGGCCTTGGCCGGTGACGGGGTTTTTGGCGTCAATCCGGCGCCGGCCTCAAATCCCGTTGCCAAAAAACCGCATATCGGCCGCAACGACCCCTGCCCGTGCGGAGCGACGCATCCTGATGGACGTCCTATTAAGTATAAGAGATGTCATGGGGCGTAAGATAAGTTAAAATAGCATTATGGATTGTATATTCTGTAAAATTGCAAAGCATGAATTACCGGCATCCCTCGTATACGAGGACGATATAAGTCTTGCATTTCTAGATATTTATCCGATTACCGAGGGGTATACTTTGGTGATTCCAAAAAACACTTCATAACTTTGGATGATTGTGACGAAGAAACCGCAAAACACCTTACCATGGTTATTAAGAAGCTAAATGGCTTGGTGTGCAAAGCAGTCCGATGCGAGGGAGTACTGAATGAAATTATGAATGGAGAAGCCGCAGGTCAGGAGATATTTCACCTCCACCTACATATAGTGCCGAGATATAAAAATGATGGGTTTGGATGGTTTTATC
>CAZKCN010000078.1:0-3771 GCA_964551555.1 uncultured Candidatus Saccharibacteria bacterium
ACGCCACGCTTACGCGGCGCGTGATTTTCTGGCTTGATTTTCTGCTCTTTTTTCTGCGGTCGCTTTCCTCAAAAACCTTTTCTCTGCGAGTAAAGTTTTTTCAGGAATTTTTCCGGGCGTATTGCGTCCGAACCCTTACCGCCTTTTGAAAACGCCCCGCAAAATTGCGGCACGTTTTCAAAACTCATTCGCCAAAAGCGAAAGAGCGAGGGCGGCCGGCTTCGGCCACAACCTAATCCCCTCTTATCAATAAGAGGCGAACCACCTTTTGATTCTCGCCTCCACGTCGGCTCGGTCTCGGCCAAAACGATTCCGCGAGGCGTTTATAACGGCTCCCCCGCTCGCTTCCCGCCCCCCCGGCTCGGCCGGCGAGAACGTGTAAGCGAAACTCGGGTCGGAAACGAGCCCGTCTTTTAACGTCTTATAAATGACTTCGTGGTTTTTTTGTTTTCTCATCGTCTCAAAATCGAAGTAGGGGAAAAATTCTTTTTCGAGCACTTCCCCGTCGGTGCTTCCCACTCGAAAAACGACCCACGTCCCGACATTGCCGAAAACCGAGCGCCTTATTTGTTCGGGCAGTTGGTCTAAATACTGATGGGCCAAAACGAGGTTCAAACGATATTTTCTCGCTTCCGAAAGAATGGCCGGGAAAGCGTCGGTCGAGAAGTTTTGAAACTCGTCAACGTATAAATAAAAATCTTTCCTCGCTTCCTCCGGGATTGATTGCCGTTCGAGGGCGGCGAGATAGAATTTCGTTATCAAAATCGAGCCCAACAAGTTGGCTCTATCCTCCCCTATTTTCCCCTTGGCGAGGTTGGCGATTACTATTTGCCGGTTGTCCATGGCGAACCGGAGGTCGAACGTGCTCGCCGGTTGACCGACGATATTTCGCAAGTGCGAGCCGGTGAGCAGTTGCCCGACTTTGTTTTGAATAGGAGCCACGATTTCGCTCGCGAAACGCTGGTCGTAATTTTCGAAAACTTCGGCCCAAAACATTTTCACCATCGGGTCTTTGGTTTGTCGGACGATTTTTTCCCGAAACTGCGAATCCATGAGCAAACGATACACGCCGAGCAGGGTGTTTCCGGGCGCGTCCATGACGGCCAAAACCGCGTTATGGAGCAAATACTCCGTCCTCGGCCCCCACGAGTCGGCCCACAGGTAGCGGAAAACGGAAAGCAAAGAAGAAGCGACGAGTTGTTTTTGTTTGGTGTCTTTTACTTCCAAGATATTAAGGCCCGGCGGGTGCTCGACATCGGCCGGGTTAAAATAAATAACGTCGTTGACCCGATTTTTCGGAATGAAATTTAAAATATCTTCGGCCAAGTCCCCGTGAGGGTCAACGACGGCCACGCCGTTTCCGTTTTTAATGTCTTCGACCGCCATGTTTTTAATGAGCGTTGATTTTCCGGTGCCGGTTTTTCCGATTATGTAAACGTGGTGCCTCCGGTCTTGTCGTTCGACGGCCACCGGCTCCCCCGCTTCGCTATTTATTGTGTTGTGTCCTAAAGTGATTTTCATTTTCTTAAACAAAAAGGCGTCTATGGCGACGCCCTCTTGTTTTGAACGACACGGGTTTTCTCGCAATTCCTTTTCTCGCGGTTGCCGGAAGTGGGCCCCGCTCGAACCGGACGGCTCGCCCATATTCGTGCCTCTCGCGCCTCGGTGCTCCCCTAACCCTCGGCTCTATTAAAAAATCGGTCTTCCCCAAGTCGTCCGCGCAAAGCATCGCCGTTTTATTCGGAGCTTTACGGGTAATTGCCCTACCCGCTCTCGAAAGTTTAAACCAAACCATTGCTATTGACAATCGGGCGAGTAATGGCTTAATATCTTCGCGCCTAATCGTTTTGCGATGGTTGGGCGCTTCATAAGGGCATGGTGGCCGTCCGAACGAACGTTCGTTCGGACGGCTCCGGGCCTTGGTTCGGTCATTAACAAAACGATAAAACCACGCCTTTATTCGCCAAATCAATCCGGGCGAGTAAAGGTCGGCTCGCCCGTCTTTAATTTTAATTTAGGCATTGAATTGCCCAAAATTATGCGGTTTAAAATCTTTCTTGAAGATTTAAACGACGAGGTAATTTCCCGTATCAAGTGGGTGCTACGGCACGATTTAGCCGACGAAATTGACGAAGCGGCGACACTCCAAGGCATTGCCCGGGACATCGCCGAAGAAGAAATCGTTGACGACTACTTGAACCGGCATAATCTTGGCTTCGAGGCAGAACTATGAACAAAACAAAAATGATGTTCTTCGTCTCTTGCCCGAGTTGTAAAAGGAAGTTCGGAGTGGAGCCGAGATTTATCATGATGTATCTCTCTCGAGTCATCGCTCGCTACAAAGAGCGATTCGGCAGAATTTCCGAAATGCTACAAGCGGCACAGGAAGACGTAAGAGCGAGAAGAGAACAAGAGAGCGTCAAATGACGCTCTCTTTTCTTTGAAAAAAGTTATCCACAGTTCAAACGTTTTTCACTTATGGTATAATACTAACATATAAAACAATCGTAACGAGCCGTTTTATAAGAATATGAAAAAATTTTTGTCGGCTTCCGACCTCGCCAAACTCGAACACATCTCAACCATGACCGCGACCCGGTGGATTCGCAAAGGAGTTTTTCCAAACGCCCGCAAAGTCGGGAAATCTTTTCGCATTCCCCTATCGGATTATCACAAGTGGAGCGAATCAACAAAGGTCAACCCGGAATCGCAACAAGAGGAAACGTTCGAACGTTCGAACGAACGAACGTTGCCCTTAAAACCCGTAAAACATGGCTAAAATACTCGCTATTTCCATATTTAAAGGAGGCACGGCCAAGACGACAACGGCCGTGGCTTTGGCCGGAGCGCTCGCAAAATTGGGAGCGAAAACGCTTTTAATAGACCTCGACCAACAAGCGTCGGCCACAAAGCACGTCGGAATTGACCCGGAAAGAGAAAACCCCAATCTTTTTCATGTTTTTATGAAGCAGGTCCCGGCCAGTTTAGCGGTTAAAGATTCGCCGTTCGGCTTTAAAGTGCTACCCGGAAACTCTTTGCTCGCCGCCATCGAGGAATCCTTGGAGGAGGGCGACGAGGGCATGTTAAAAGACCTGATAAACGGCCTTAAAGACGATTTCGACTTCGTGGTGCTCGATAGCCCGCCCGGAAAGGCCATGTTAGCCATAAACGCCCTTTCGGCCGCCGACGAGGTGATTATACCCTTACAAGCCGAGCGGCCAGCTTTAGACGGCGTTCAAGACCTTTTAAAGTTCATTCAAGAGATTGTGTGGCCCAAAATGAACCCGAATTTGAAGATTGGCGGCATTTTGCCGACCATGTATAAACGAACGACCACTCATTCGGCCGGAGTAGTCAAAAAAGCCCGCGAATTATGGGGAAATAAGGTTTTTCCGCTCGAAATAGTCGAATCCATAGCGTTCCCCCGGGCTTTCGACCAAGGCATGCCCATCACCCATTTTGACCCCGAGCACGAGGGGGCCAAAGCGTATATAGAAATAGCAAAAATAATTTATGAAAGACGTTAAACCCGACAGATTTCAAAAATTTAAGCCCGAAGAAATCGCTTTTAAGGGTGCTCCTATTCCCGAAAAACCTCTTATTTCAAGCGAAAATCAAGGGAAAGAACGAACGGACGTTCGAACGAACGAACGAACGAAACAATCAACGAACGTTCGGTCAAAACCGGCAAAGGCCCCGCGCACGCAAGGCGGCGACGTTTACACAATCGAGGTTCCGATTGAGCGCAAAAAGACCCGCCACTCTTTCGAT
>CAZKCN010000079.1:0-466 GCA_964551555.1 uncultured Candidatus Saccharibacteria bacterium
TGCTAAAGAACTTCATCCAACTGTATTTTGGTTACATTTATACATAATTACCAAAATTAAAGATGAGGGTGTTTCGAATTTCAGTATTCCAACCCCCGCTTTGCCTTTATTCCTTTCTCAAACGGATGCTTTATATCCTTCATCTCGGTCACCAAATCGGCGCGATCCATAAATTCCTGCGGGGCGTCGCGGCCGGTAAGGATTAAGTGCTCCGGTTTATGAGTTGATGAGTTTAATGAGTTGATGAGTTTTAAAACTTCTGACGACGAAATAAGGCCGAGCGAAACAGCATTATTTATCTCATCCAAAATCAAAATGTCCCAGTTGCCGGACTTGGCTTCCTTTCGGGCAAGCTCCAATCCCTCTTCCGCCGCTTTTTTATGCTCTTCAATAGGCCGCTTATCTCCTAAAATGCCCACAAATCCCAGCCCCATTTTCCGAATTTGAAAATTGGAAATTGCCTGCC
>CAZKCN010000079.1:476-3704 GCA_964551555.1 uncultured Candidatus Saccharibacteria bacterium
GGCGGGAAAATTGAGAATTGGCGAGGACTTTGTCCTCACCCGACACCCACGGCCCCTTGATAAACTGCACCATCAAAACCCTTTTCCCTTCGCCAACTGACCGCAGCGCTTGTCCCAAAGCCGCTGTGGTCTTGCCCTTGCCATTGCCGGTGAAAAGATAGATCAAGCTAGTTTCAAAAACTCTTCAACGGTCAAACCCGACTGCCTAATAATTTTTCTGAGCGTCCCCTTCCGCAAATCCCTTGAATGGCAAGGAACAACAACGCCCACTCCCTCCTTTACATAGATTCGGTGGCTGCCTTTCTGCCTCACAAAATAAAAACCCGCTTTCTCCAGAACGCTGATTACTTCCCTCGGTTTCAAGGCGGGTAATCTCGGCATAGAGAAATGGGCCAACTAAACCCTGGCGTGAATGCGAATTGGCGTCACAATGACACCCGAATCACCTCGGGGGACATCTCGGCGATGTTTTTCCATAACTTCGAGGTAGAGCTCAGCAGCCTCCTTAATATGTCCCAACGCTTCCTCGAAAGTGTCCCCTTCTGAAATACAACCTGGCAACGAGGGAATACTAACCGTATAACCGCCCCGTTCGGTGTCCGGTTCAAAAATGGCAGTATACTGATACACCATTGCCCTCTTCTTAGCCGCTTTTCTCTTCATACTTACACATCATAGATTCCCAACCGCCCAACAGTCAATGTGGATCTCAACGCCGCCGTGGTCTTGCATTTGCCACGGCCGGTTCACCCCGTTACAACTCAAACATCCTCCTTTAAGTTTTAAAACGGGGCGAAGAGTCCACGAAGCTAACCTATTGGGATTTAGGTATCCGAACCAGGTTGTAACGGGGTGAAAAAAGAAATCATCTCGGCTCAATGAATTTGAAGGTGGAGAGGACGCTTTGCATCAAGTTGTCCTGATAACTGAACGCTGTGAATACAACATCGCCCTCTACAAAATAAGAAAAAGAAAAATTGCCCACCAGCCCAGACCACAGCGTGTGAACTTTAATCGCCCTGTCGGCTAATTGCAAATCGTGCTCGCTGGACAACCCCTCTCTTGAATCTCGAACAACTTTGTCTTTCTCTTCCCTTAAGCGCACGTCGGAAAGCTTATAGAGCTTAAGCTCGATATTTTTATAGTTGTTTCTAATCTCTGATCCCAACGCAGAGGAAGGAACTTCGTAGGACGCATCATGCACCTTGAATGTAAACAGTAAATCGCCCTCGTTACTCACAGGCGAATTCTCGGGATCCGCGGTCAGTTGTGGAGGGTACCTCACCTCAAACCCATATTTCTCATTCCGGTAAGTTTTCCAGTTTGAAATATCGTCCGCCTGACCTGAAGCAATGTTTTTCTTACGAGCAATTCCCTCGGCCGCATCAAGCTCCTCTTCAACCGACTCCACCTGCAAATCAACGAGCGGCTTTGCAATCAGAACGGCCAGAACGATAATAAACAAGCCGAGTATAAACCAGCTTACTTTATCAACGTTTATGCCGCTGAAATCAAACATATGTTAAATTTTACCACCGAAAACGGGCGCCGCGAAGCGCCCATCTTTCGGCTTTCATCATTTGACATTCAACGTTCCTGCGCGACGCGAGGTATTGCGATTTGAATTCATTGCAAAGATTTCGGGGCGCCCCTCGCCAAGCGCGCAAGCAACGTAAGAAAAATTCATCTGTTTGAATCCCGACCGAGCACTCATCACAGTGAGTGCTCGGGAGGTTGAGTTTGAATTTTTCTTAATTACGTTGCGAAACGCGCGAGGCGTCAGGGGCCGAAATCGGCGCTGAATTCAAATCGCCAATGCCGAGCAATCAACACCCTCCACTGGTCGCCCCGCACTGGAGACAGGTCTTGCAGGATCCGGTCTGAATCATCATCCCTCCGCAGGCCCGGCAAACCGAATCGGCAAAAATGGTGGCTTTACTCGGCTCTATTTTCGCCGCGGTGCTGACCGGCGCCAGCGTCTCGCCCGGCGTCGGCATATAGCCGTTGATGCCGAGATCGGCGAGATCCTCTTCATTCAAAAAGCGGATGGCAAGATATCGGAAAATGTAGTCAGTAATTGAGGTGGCAATCTGGATTTGCGAATTTTCGGTAAAACCGGCCGGCTCGTAACGACCGTAAATGAATTTCCGGGCAAGCTCCTTCAGCGGCACGCTATACTGCAGAGCCATAGACACGGTTATGGCGAAAGCGTCAAGCAGGCCGGCAAGAGTTGATCCCTGCTTGGCCATGCGGATGAAAATTTCGGCAATCTCGCCATCCTCGTGAATGCTGTAAGTCAAATAACCCTCGTGTCCGGCGATGGAGAACTTGTGCGTTTCCGATCCTCTCGTCGGCGGCAATCTCCGCCGCACCGGCCCGAGCCCCAAAGTCGCTTGCTCCCGCCTAGCCACGCCGCCTTTGCCGCTTATGGTTACCAGCGGCTGTGCCGCCTTGGAACCGTCGCGATAAACGGCAAAGGCTTTGATGCCGAGCTTCCAGGCCATAATGTAAGCTTCCATAATTTCCTCCACCGTAGTCTCATGCGGCATATTGAAAGTTTTGGAAAGACCGCCGGAGATGAAGGGCTGTGCGGCAGCCACCATCTTGACGTGGCCCTGCCAAGAAATGGCCCGCGCGCCGTTGGACGGTTTCACCGCCGAGTCAAAAACCGGAAGATGCTCGTCGCGAATATAGGGCGCACCCTCAATGGTGCCGCTCTTCTCAACGTGCTCCAGAACGACATTTATTTCTTCCTCATTGTAACCGAGTTTTTTCAAAGCCCGCGGCACGGTGCGGTTCACAATTTTCATCGTCCCGCCGCCGACCAGACTCTTTATCTTAACCAGCGCGAAATCCGGCTCAACCCCAGTGGTATCGCAATCCATCATCAAAGCTATGGTCCCGGTGGGCGCGATAACCGAGACCTGGGAATTGCGCACGCCATACTGCTCGCCCATGCTCACCGCCTCATTCCAGGAATTGAGCGCCGCGTCATAGATGCCGGGATCAAAAACCAAAGCCCGATTCACGTCGTACACCGCATCGCGGTGTTTTCTCAAGACACGGAGCATCGGTTCACGATTGGCCGCAAATCCCTCAAAAGAGCCTACTTTCTTGGCGATTTCCGAGGAATAGCGGTAAGCCTCGCCGGTCATAAGCGCGGTTACCGCCGCGGCCGACGCTCGGCCGGCGTCCGAGTCGTAAGGCAAGCCCATAGCCATCAACAGC
>CAZKCN010000080.1:0-3703 GCA_964551555.1 uncultured Candidatus Saccharibacteria bacterium
CGTCATAGTATTTCAGTAATCGGCGAGTTTATGTACCAAAAGAAAATCATTACCGACTATAACACTCTTCGCGAGAAAACCGAAGCGCACCGCACCCTCGGCCATAAAATCATCGCTACCATCGGCTCTTGGGATATGCTGCACATCGGCCATGTTCGCTATCTCTATAAAGCCAAGGAAAACGGCGATGTTTTAATTGTTGGCGTGGACTCGGATCGCGGCATCAAGGCCTATAAGAATCCTCTGCGCCCGATTATTCCCGAAGCGGAGCGCATGGAGATGCTCTCCTATCAGGCGCCGGTGGACTATGTGACATTGGTGGATGACATTGACAATAGAGGACAGTGGTCCTATAACCTGTTGAAGTCCGTGCCGGTGGATATCTTTGTCGCCGTGGAAGACAGCTATCCGGAGGAACAACTTGGGTTTATTCGCAGCCACTGCGGCGGGGTTTTGGTTTTGCCGCGGCAAGCCGAGAACACTTCTTCCACCGACATCATTCAAAACATCGTTAAAGGGCATTTGCTGGAAATGCTTGATCGCCTGCGGAAGAAATGAAAGACAAGATTCTTATTCTCCACGTTCCGGTCATCCATCGGGGTTATGTCGATTTGTTTAGGCGGATTTCCGCCGAGGTTGATTCGGTGCGGATTTTAGACGGTGACTTGCTTAAGGAAGTCCGTTTCGGCGAAGATAACATATCGGCTCTCGCGCCGGAGGAAGCCAAGCAGTTGGTTCAAGCCCTCGGCTTTTTTAAGTCCGTTGAAGTTCTCAACTCCCCGGAGCTTGCAGCAGTTCTTGATCGCACGCTCGTACTGATTAACGATGAGTCGTCGCGGCGCTCCGCCGAAACATTCTGGAAGTCCGCCAGGGCTGAACGGGAACCGGGGCTTTTGCGCTGTGGTCGATGGGCTGTGAATAAAGCTGCGGCTGCAGATTTCAAAAATAAGTCTTACGACCCCGCGGATAGAGAACTGCTCAATGCCGCCTACGTTGAAGCGCAAAAAAGCGGAGATTGGTGGCGGCAGGTCGGCGCCGCGCTGGTCCGAGACGGATTAGTTATAGCCCGTGCTTATAATCGCGATATGCCGGATGACCAATCAAGTTACCGCTTAGGCAACATCCGCGATTATATTAAGACCGGCGAGAAGCCGGAATTTTCCAACGCCATTCACGCCGAGGCAAGAATCATCGCCGAAGCCGCAAGAGACGGAGTCAGTCTCCGAGGAGCAAATCTTTACGTAACCCACTTTCCCTGCCCGGCTTGCGCCAAGAGTATTGCCGTCTCCGGAATAGCCAAGTGTTTCTTTGGCGAGGGATCGGCCAACTTTGACGCGGCGATGGTGCTGGAGGCGGCTGGAGTTAAAATTATTCATGTTCCCCGGTGAGCCCCATATGGCCAAAACCTTCGTTCATAAGCAATTCGCCAAGACCAAAGATTACAAGAGAACGCTTGAGCAGATAGAGAAAGCGGGGCAATGTCCTTTTTGCCCGGAAAACTTCAAGTACCACAAAAAGCCGATTCTAAAACGCGCTCGCGGGTGGCTGGCGACGGAAAACAGCTGGCCGTATAAAGGAGCGAGAGTTCATTGCCTGCTTATAGTTGAGCGGCATTGCGAACATTTTGAAGATCTGACTCTCCAAGATTTCAAAGTCGTTGGCAGCCTCGTCCGCTGGCTAATCAAAAAGTATAAAATTTCCGGCGGGGGGTTAGCGCTCCGTTTCGGCAATCCGGCCTTTACCGGCGCCTCGGTGGGCCATCTCCATTTTCAGCTTATCCAGCCCGCGCGCAATAAAAGGACCGGACGGGTAAATACGGTCAACTTCCCTATAGGGTAGACGGCATATGTCCAAAGATTGGCCAATTTACTTTAAGGACATGCTGGTTGTCGGCAACCTGAAAAGCGAGATAGGTATCGCCACTTTGTGGACGCCGCGCCAGCTTTTTGTTGATAAACTTGACCGCGAAAGCTATTGCGTCATCGGTCAGCTTTATTCCAAAGAAGGCGTAAATTACATCATCAGGAACATACTGGCTTACCCGCAAATACGCTATCTCATTGTCTGCGGCACCGAGCTTTCCTCCGGCAGCGGGGCCAATATTCTTTCCTTCTTCGAGAAAGGCATTACCGACGACTATCAAGTGATTGGAAGCCAGAATGCGCCTATCCATAAGGAGATTTCGCGCGAGGCCATCGAGGCTTTCAGGGCCAATGTAAAAATCGAGAAGCTGGTCGGCGAGGTTAAACCCGAGACGGTGAAAGCCGTGATTGCTTCCTACCAGGCTAAAAACGCCGGCTTGTTTCGCGAGCCGGAGATTTTCGCCGAGCCAAAGATAACTGCTTCCGAAGATCAGTTGCCGTCCGATGATGTTTTCAAAGTTGTCCGTGCCAAAGCCGTTGATTGTTGGTTGGAGCTTTTGAAGATAATCCTGCGTTTCGGCGAAATTCGCCAATCTTTCCACGGCAATAAGCTAAAGGAGGTTTTTAACTTGGCGGCGGTGGTAACCGATGAAGATCCGGATAATTTTTACCTTCCCGATTGGATGCCGATAACCAAAAAAGAAGTTGACGGTTACCTGCCAAGCATTATGACGAGCGAGCGCGGCACCGAAGACTACACCTACGGCGAAAGGTTATGGAATTTCAATGGCATCAATCAGGTGGATTCGGTGATGATTGACTACTTGAAGCGCTACCCGACCGATCGCGCGGCTATAGCCGTGCTTTTTGACCCGATGCGCGATCATAAGGGGCGGTCCGCTCCATGCCTCAACCTTGTCCAAGCCACCAATTCCGGTGATCGCCTGAATCTAACCGTTTATGTTCGCAGCCACTCTATTTTCTCCGGCTGGATTTTGAATATTTTCGGCTTGCGCACTCTGCAAAAGTACATCGCCGACAAGCTCGGCCAGAAACTCGGCACGCTTACCGTATTTTCCAACTGCGCCCACATTTACGAAAACGAATGGCCGCAGGCCTACGATTTGGTTAAAAAATACGGCGACAAACTTGACTGCGCTTCCGATCCGCGCGGTTATGTCGTTATTACCACCGACGAAGAAAAGAAAATAATCCGCGCCACCCACTTCTCGCCGGTCGGCAAAATCATCAAAGTTTACGAAGAGGATGGCACGCGCCCCAAGGCCTATATGCATCTTTACAATCAACTGGTGAAGGATAACGTTATCTCGCAAATCTCTCATGCCTTTGATGTTGGGGCGCAAATCGGCAGCGCCGAGGCGGCGATAAAAAACAACCTGATTTTTATCCAAGACGAAGGTGCGCGGCAGCGCTAGATTACGCTGCCGGCGGTCTAGCCGGTGGTTTGATTTTTAGTATCCGCATGGTAAAGTGCGGCTAGCGCGGACGGCTGGCGGTGAAAGGAGGTAATATAATTGCATAGCGGCAGATATGTTGATACGCGGTATGCTCGGCGGAATCCGGAGTATCTTCAACTTCTGAAAGAAGCCGAGAGAAGCGGGAGATGCCCATTTTGTCCGCCATCCGAAACGGTGCTGGACTGTTTCGGCGGGTGGGTCACAATCGCAAGCCGGTTCCCTTATGAGGGAACTTCCGTCCATCTGCTGTTGGTGCCGGAGCGTCACGTTGCCGAACTTGACGAGCTTACGGCGGAGGATGTCAAGGCAGTGTAGAGTACACATCATGAGGTGACAGTCAGGTATGATAGGGGTGACTAATGT
>CAZKCN010000081.1:0-3656 GCA_964551555.1 uncultured Candidatus Saccharibacteria bacterium
GCGGTAACGGGGTTCAGGAAAAATGGCGGCCGTCGCCGGAGATTTTAGCCGAGGTCAAAAATGATTCGTGGATTGTTCTTTCGGCAAAGGTTGAGGACGAGTTAAACTCGCTCGCGCCGGAAGAAAAAGCCGAGTACTTGAAAGCGCTTGGGTTTGAGGAATCGGGGTTGAATGGGCTTATTAAACTCGGCTATAAAACGCTGAACCTAGTCACTTTCCTAACCACCGGCGAGGACGAAACCCGCGCTTGGACCATTCCGGCCGGCTCCCCCGCTCCCCGCGCCGGCCGCGCCATCCATTCCGATTTTGAACAGAAATTCATCCGTGCTGAAGTCATATCCTGCGGGAAACTGGTTGAAGCCGGCTCTTACGCGAAAGCCCGCGAACTCGGCTGGTTGAGAATTGAGGGCAAAGAATATATCGTCCAAGACGGCGACGTGGTTGAGTTCAGGATTTGAATGCCTATTGAAGTCGGACTTCAATAGATGGTTGCCGCAAGACACACAAAGAAAAAGCGCTCAAGAGTGCTTCGGCTGACTGCACTCTTGGGCGCGTTCTGGTTTTACCCCGGCTTTCATCAATGCCTGATAGACGACCCAGTGGGCGGGATGGAAAAAATCGTAAGCTGATTTAGCGAAAATTGCGGCCGCTGCACTCTCAAATATCGCGGCAACTTTGTGCCAATTGAGCCAAACCGCGAAGACGTTGTATGCCACAACCATCACCGCGGACCAAAACGTAACGCAGGCGAAAAAGTCGAGGATGTCTGATAAAGCTGTAGCTCCCGCGGTATAGTAGCGGTTCGCGGTATATCCCTGGGCTATCGCCTGGGTCACGCACACTCCGGCCACGATCCACATCGCCGCGGCGTAGCTGAATGAGATGCGTTGCAGGGCTAGCGCGAGGACAGCCAGCAAAGCGTAGTAAAGAACAACCGGTCCGATCAAAACGCCTATCGCCAAAGCCCGGAGAGTCGCTATCTTGGCCATTACACGCTCCTTTCCTGTCCGGGGGTTACCGAAGAGCCTCACCATCCTTCTTTATTTAACAATAACCGATGATCATTTGTCAATGTTGTTAGGCGGCCATTTATTTGCTAGACTCCCTCTTACCAAATAATGGATTCTGAAGTCAAAAACTACGAAATTGCCTACCTAATAAGTCCCGATGTCGCCGAGGAGGACGTTTTCGGCGAGGCCGGGAAAATAACCGGTTTTGTCCAGGATGCGCGGGGCTTGGTCGGCCACATTGAGGAGCCGAAAAGGCGAAGATTAGCTTATCTTGTTGGGAAGCACTCGCAGGCCTATTTCGGTTGGACGTCTTTTTCGCTTCCGCCGGGGCGTCTCGGAGATTTTAAGAAAAGAATGGCGGCCGAGAAAAATATTGCGCGCTTTACCGTGAGCGGGGAGGTCAAAAAACCTTTGCCGTATATAAGGTCGGTGCGTCCGGCGAGAACGCTGCCGATAAACTTGGAAGAGGTTAAGCCGTTTGAGCCGCAGGCGCCGAAGGAGGAAGATAAGGTGAAAATTGAGGAATTGGATAAGAGATTGGAGGAGATATTGGGCAAATAATAGTCTCTCGAATCCTTCCCGAATGTAACCGAATCAATCTCGAATCCGTAATATTCGAGAACAATTCGAGGAAATTCGAGCGTAATTCGGGAAACCAAGTATGAACTTCAATAAAGCTTTCGTTCTCGGCAACGTAACCCGCGATCCGGAACTGCGCACCACACCCGGCGGGCAGAGCGTGTGTTCCTTTGGCGTGGCCACCAATCGGTTTTACAAAGATCAATCAGGAGCGCGCCAGCAGTCCGTGGAGTTCCATAACATTGTCGCTTGGGGGCGTTTGGCCGAGATATGCCATCAGTACTTGAAAAAGGGTTCGCTGGTCTTCATTGAGGGCCGCATCCAGACGCGCTCGTGGCAGGATCAAAACGGCCAGAAGCGATCGCGCACCGAGGTCGTGGCCGAAACGATGCAGCTCGGTCCGCGCGGCGGGGGCGCCGGAGTTGCGGCCGGGGGCGCATCTGGCGGAACTCAAGAGCCGCAGGCCGCCGAACCGGTAGAAACGGTGCAGTACCCGGGCGATGAGGATGAAATAAAGCCGGAGGAGATACCATTTTGAGGCGATAAGTGAATTAAGCAAGTTAAGTAAATTAAGCCGGAGTGTACTCAAAACTTAACTCGCTTAATTCACTTAATCAGCTTAACTTGCTAATCTATGGCAGACCAAAAACAGTGCTTTTTTTGCACATCAAGCCGCAAAATTATTGATTACAAGGACGCAGACACCCTGCGCCGGTTTATGTCCGCCCAGATGAAAATAATGCCGAGGCGCCGCTCCAATCTTTGCGCCAAGCACCAGCGGGCGCTTGCTCGCGCGATAAAACAAGCCCGAGAATTGAGCTTAGTGCCGTATAAACTGTACTAGTTCCGAACTGTTAAACACTCGGTGTTTAACAGAGTGCTTAACGGCTTTTGATTGTCTCTGCTCTGTTTTCTATCTATTCTCCCGCTGGGGCTGTTATGGCCTCGCGGATTTTTTTGGCGATCTCTTCCGCCGTTTTCGGATTTTGCTTCAAAAATATCCGCGCGTTGTCAAAGCCCTGCCCGAGGCGCAGACCCTCGTAGGTAAAGCTCGCCCCGGCCTTTTTGACGACACCATGCTTCTCGCCGAGAGTCAGAAGCTCGGCGTCGCGCGATATGCCTTCGTTGTAGAAAATGTCAAACTCGGCGCGGCGGAAGGGCGGGGCGACTTTGTTCTTGACGATCTTGGCGTTGACGCGGTTGCCGACTATTTCCTCTCCTTTCTTGATTTGCGCCGCGCGCCTCACTTCAATGCGCACGGAAGAATAAAACTTCAGGGCCTTGCCTCCGGGCGTGGTTTCCGGATTGCCGAACATTACGCCGATCTGCATGCGGATCTGGTTGATGAAAACGATCACCGTCCTCGTGCGGGCAACGGCGGCGGTTAGCTTTCTCAAAGCGTGAGACATCAGCCGCGCCTGCAGGCCAATGTGCAGTTGGCCCATCTCGCCTTCAATTTCAGCCTGGGGTGTTAATGCGGCAACCGAGTCAATGACCACAATATCAACCGAACCCGAGCGGACCAGCGACTCGGCTATTTCAAGCGCCTGCTCGCCGGTGTCGGGCTGGGAGATCAAAAGATCGTTGACTTTAACGCCGAGGCGTTTGGCGTAGTCGGGATCAAGAGCATGCTCGGCGTCTATAAAAGCGGCGAGTCCTCCCTTTCTCTGCGCTTCGGCTATTACATGCAAAGCGAGGGTCGTCTTGCCGCTGGACTCCGGGCCGAATATCTCAATTATTCTGCCGCGCGGGACGCCGCCGACGCCGAGAGCCGTATCCAGGGCAAGCGATCCCGTGGGAATGGCATCAACGTCAACTTTTTCGGCCTGCCCCAGTTTCATTATCGCGCCCTCGCCGAATTTGTCCTGTATCTCTTTGACCGTGTCCTCCAGGACTTTTAGTTTTTCGCTTTTGGCGTCTTTGTCCACAGAACTAATTAGGTGAATTTAAGTAAATTGAGCAAGTTAAGACGCAGCAGCTTAATTCACTTAACTCGCTTAACTTGCTTAACCAGCTGTTAGCTTACCTGACCACTATGTAGCGTGTAACTTTTGTAGTTTTTCCGTA
>CAZKCN010000082.1:0-3515 GCA_964551555.1 uncultured Candidatus Saccharibacteria bacterium
GGCAGTTTTTGACGGTTAATCCTTAGTAGTCCCCTAAGTTTAACTTGCACGAAAATCCCAAGCACCAATGGCCGAATCACAAACAAGCGCCAAGCGCGAAATAGCAAGTCCCAAACGTTTTGGAAATTTGGGTTTCGGTCATTGCCTGCCTGCCGGCAAGGCAGGGAATTTGTTTGGTAATTGGGATTGGGCCCGCCCTCGGCTCGCCTCGCTCGCTCGGCGAAGCGGGCCAAGCCGAGGCGAGGCCGGGGGATTTGGTTATTCCCGCCGCGCGGGGTTTACCCCGTCACTAAAGACTGGCCGAGCGCCGCACGTTCCCGCCGATACTTATCCTTCATCCGGCAATAGTGAGGCTTTTCAGGTCGGAGCCAACTCCATGGCGGCGCGGGAACGTCGTGCCATTTTTAGTGCGGGGTTTTCCTTAATTGAAATGCTTGTAGTTATGGCTGTAATCGCCGCGCTAGCCAGCATTCTTTTGGCCGCCATGAGCGATGTCCGCAGGAAAGGCCGCGATCTCCAGCGCGTTTCGGATATCAAGGAAATCCAGAAGGCCTTGGAGCTTTACTACGATAGCTCCCGCCAGTATCCGCCTGATCTCGCCACGCTCACCGACCCTTCAAGTTGCGGCCCGTCATACTGCATTGTTTCTGTGCCGAGGGATCCAGTCGGCGGCACGGCCTATCCGTATTCTGTCTGCGGCGATTCTTACCACCTCGGCGCCGGTTTGGAAAACAGAGGGCACATCGTTCTCGGCACTGATCGCGATCTTACGCCGATGTGCGCCGGCGACAGCATAAATGGCCAGTTGGAAAACGGGGCATCGTCAGCGGCTTGTGAAGCAGGGGCCGGTCGAAGCTGTTTTGACGTATCGGCGTTACAGTAAGTAGAATGCAAAGTTCAAAAATCCCCGCCAAAGGCGGATCCGCTTCTGGCGGAAAAAATCAAAATGGCAATGCAAAATTCAAAAATTCCCGCGAAGCGGGATTCCAAAATTTTGCTTTTTGTCCCGCAACTTCCGCGACCGCAGAGAGCGTGAAGTTGGCGAGGATCCCGCACCTCCCGAACCGGTGCCTCATGAGGGCACGGAGATTAGTTCGCGGAAGTACGGGATCGCGCACCCTAACCTCATCCCGCTACGAGCGGGATTCGGGATGGTGCGGTGACTTTTTGCATTTTGATTGCGCGCGAAAGCGCGCGGGGTTTACCCCGTCACTAAAGACTGGCCGAGCGCCGCACGTTCCCGCCGATACTTATCCTTCATCCGGCAATAGTGAGGCTTTTCAGGTCGGAACCAACTCCATGGCGGCGCGGGAACGTCGTGCCATTTTTAGTGCGGGGTTCACTCTCCTTGAAACCCTCGTTGCTCTGGCTCTGATTATCGGCGCGATGATCGGACCGTTTACCCTCGCTACCAGCGGCATTTTTAATGCCAAGGCGGTGAAAAACAAGCTTACCGCTTTGAACCTCGCCCAGGAGGGGCTCGAGATTATTCGCGAGATGCGCGACACCAATTTTCTCGCTGGCGAGTCAAACTGGCGAGGCCTTCCCAACTGCGATATCGCCCATCCCAAGTGCACGGTGCTGGCATCAGGCATTTACAACCTAGATGCGATAGACGACAAGCCGGGAGCCGCCCTGGAGATCGGCATTACTCCTCTCCAGTTTGACGATGCGGGCGGCTTTTACGTCAAGAGAGGCGGAACAGCGGAAACGCCATTCACCCGCAGCGTGGAGATCCGCGATATCGGAGGAAACCCCGATCAGATGCGCGTCATATCCAAAGTGGAGTGGAACGAGTCCGGAAGAACTAGAAGCGTCAAGTTGGAGGAGGTTTTGTATAACTGGAAGTGATAAAAATGGTGAAAATGGTGAAAATGGTGAAGATGATCAAGTTGATCAAATTGATCAATTTCATCAACTTGACCAAATTGATCAAGCGTCGCGATTTATCACCCGCCCCCGGTTTCACCCTGCTTGAGATCGTCGTTTCCATGGGTATTTTCTTCGCGGTCATAATTATTGCCATTGGCGCGGTTTTGTCCATCAACCGCGCCCATATCAAGGCTTCTAATCTGCAGGTCATTCAGGATAACGTCCGCTTTTCAATGGAATTTATGACTAAGGAATTGAGGTCGGGATCAAACTACAGCGTTAGCGGAGCAAGTCAGATAAATTTTGACGACAGCGCCGTCCCGCCGAACCGCATCGGCTATTGCTTGAGAGATGACGCCCTCTATCGCCTAACCGACGGCGCCACGGACTGCAGTGATCCCGATTTTTCCAGCCAGGTTACCGGCGATGACATTATCGTTGACCGGCTTAATTTCCTGCTCGTAAATACAGCCAGTGAGGGCGGGACCAATCCGATTCAGCCGCGGATAACCATAGCCATTCAGGCTCATTCCGCCGATACGCGCTTGGCCACCTCATTCACTTTAGAAACGACCATAACCCAAAGACAGAGATAACGAAATGCAAAAATCAAAAATCCAAAATCTTGCATTTAGAGGTGGGCGCCGCGGTATTACCTTGCTTTTGGTTATTTTGGTTATCTCGGCGGTTTTGGCCATCAGCATCGGCATTTTTAACTTGGTTTTCAGTGAGATCAGGATTTCCGGCGAGATAGCCGATTCTTTCGTCGCTCTTTACGCGGCCGATCAGGGCATAGAAAAACTTTTGTGGCTTGATCGGGTGGACGATTGGGCGTCGGTGCCCGGAAGTCCCTGCAGCGGCGGCGGCGTTTGCAGCTGGTCCGACGAAGAAGACCATCCCTACGTCAGCGGCGCCTGCATCCGGATGCGTTACGACCGCAATGCCGCCGACGATGCGCGGGTCATTGGCGGGGGAGAATACCGCTGCGGTATTGATCCGTTAACCGTAATTCGCGCCGTGGAGGTCTCTTACAACAAGAGCAGCGGACTGCCCTCGCCCATGGCGCTGTGGTCAATGAATGAAGGTGACGATGGGACCTGCACCGGAGGAGGTGATGTTTGCGACACATCCGGCAACAGCAACCACGGAGACGCGAACGGCGCGAGCATTGTCGCCGGAGGCGGAATTGGAGGAAGCAACGCCAGGAGTTTTGACGGTGGTAGTGATTTTGTCAGTGTGCCGCATAGTGCCGCGTTCAACTTTGGAACCGGAGATTTTACCGCAAGTGGGTGGTTTAAAACGTCGTCAGCGACCGGCGGGGATGATGATTACGGGGTGCTTGTCAGTGATTTCAATGCTGCTGGCGGTGGTGAGGCTGGATATACGGTAATGGTGGGTGATACTTTAGATAGGGGTAAGATTCGTTTTTTTATCTGGGATAATGCCGTAGCAGCTTATCAAGTTAACCTGTTCAGCCTTAGTACCTACGACGACGACAATTGGCATTTCTTTACCGCGGTTCGCAGCGGGACGACCCAGCTGATTTACGTGGATGGCGTGCTGGACAATTCAGGTACCGCCGGCACACTACGGACAGTCAACAATACGCGACCTTTAGCAATAGGAGCGTATGACCCGACGAA
>CAZKCN010000083.1:0-3501 GCA_964551555.1 uncultured Candidatus Saccharibacteria bacterium
TAACGACCAAAGACGACGCGAAACATTATTTATTAGAGCCCGCCCGGGCGTAAAAATTTTCGCCAAATATGGAATGGTTTATATTTTCACTTTTACTTTTAGTCGCTTGGTTTATTTCAAAACAGACGGCATTTTTGATATTGTTCGTTTTATTTTCAATCGGCCCGTTCGTTTTGAAACACGTTGCGATTTTAATTGGAAGACATAATTTAAACAAAGACCCGGTTATGCGGCGGCTCTACGCCAAAGACCCGGAGCTCCGGCGAATTTACAAACTCAAAGAGGAGCCGGAACCGCCGAAAGTCGAGCCGCCGAAACCGGAACACCCCGAGTATTATTACGGCGGCCCGTGGTATCCGTTGGCCGAGAATTTGGCCTCGTATCTTTACATTCTCGGCTACGAGACGGGGATAAACCGGAGCAAAGACAAACGCCAAAAAGATTACAAATTCCGTAAAGACCCGAGATTGCTCGGCCACTTTAAACTGAAAGAGCACCTTTACGTCGTCGGCAAGACCGGCATAGGAAAAACAAAATTTTTGGAGTTGATTATCAGACAAATGATTGACACGCCGAATCGGTATGGCTTCGGCATTATTGACCCGCACGGCGACCCCACGGAAGAAATAAAAGCGTATTTGGTTTGCCGCATTCTCGACGTTTGGAAAGACGAAAAAAAACTCAACGACGAGCTTTTAACCCTTTTACACAAAGTCGTCGTGGTTGACCCGGCGAGAGACCCGGCGGCGAGATTTAACCCGCTCGAATTGCCGCCCGGAGTGCCGGCCGACCGCGTGGCCGGCGAATTAAAAGCCGTCTTTAAAAAAATTTGGGGCGGCGATAGTTGGGGCCCGCGTCTCGAAAATTTGCTTTTTAATTCTTTCGTAGCGCTCGCCGAAACTAACCGCACGCTCGCCGACTTGCCGAAGTTTTTAATAGACGCGGATTTTAGAAGCGACGTTTTGGCGAAAATGAAAAATGAAAACGCCTTGATACGATTGAAAGAATTTCACGAAAGCTCGGAAGCGAATCAAAGGCAATGGCGAGAGCCGGTTTTAAATAAAGTTGACGCCATGCTCGGCGACGGCAGAATGAGACGGCTTTTTTCGAGCAAAGAGAGCACGTTTAATTTACGCGATGTCATGGACGGGCAAAAAATACTGCTCGTTAAATTAAGCCGGGGCCAGCTCGGCGACAATACCGATTTGCTCGGCTCGTTATTTCTCGCGAAAATACAACTGACGGCATTTTCCCGGGCCGACATGCCGGAAGGAAAGCGGCCGCCGTGGACGCTTTTCATAGACGAGTTCCAAAACTTCGCCACCGAAACCTTTAACGTCATTTTGTCGGAGGCCCGAAAATTCGGGCTCGAATTGGTGCTCGCTCACCAAAACCTCGCGCAGTTGCCCGAGAAAGTTCAAGCGTCCATTTTGGGAAACTGCGGACTTCACGCCTATTTTCGCATGTCTCACCAAGACGCGCAGGTGCTCGCCAAAGAGGGGTTAAACGTTCCTTACCGAGACCCGGAGTTGGCCGGCGACGACTACGAGCCGTATAAAATCTCGTATATCGAACCGAAAGAGCGAGCGGCGCAAATTGAACAGCTCGACAAACAAAAATTTATTTTTCGAGACACGGAAGAAAAAGAAGCGTATAAATTGGAAGCCCCGGAAATTCTCACCCGCCGCGACATCGTGGAAAAACACGAATACCTAAAAAAGTTGGCCGACGATTTTTTGGGAGCGGCCTATTATAAATACGAAGACGACGAGAAAAAAGAAGCCGGCCCGGTCTCGAACGAATCGGCGGGGGATAGCGAAGAAGAAATTTTTTGGGAGAAGAAAACCCCCTAAAGGCCGATTTTATGGTATTATTTTAATATAAATAATCTTTGTTTAAAATGTCCACTCCAAAACCATCGTTATTCGGAATAAAACAATCGAACAGGGATTTTTCCCTCGCGCAAACGTGGGGGAAAAACCAGTTTAATTCTTCGTTTCCGGCTTCGCTCGCTTGCTATCTTTACAGCAAAGGGCTTGAAGCCGTTTATTTGGAACTCAACGGCGGTCTCACGACGACGCGAAAGAAAATAAAAATTTCGGACGTTTTCGGATTAGACCCCTTGGCCGACGACACCTTTTACGCTTTTGAGACCGCTTACACTCCTTACGAAAATTTAGTGGTGGACGGCTTGCCGAGAATTGACCTCGTAACGGCCAAGATAGTGAAAGGGCTTACGGAGCCGGCGAGGGGAATCGAAGTAAAGTTGACCGCCTTGCCGGACAACCAAACGGCCGACAACGGGGAAGAAAACTACGGGAGCGAAATCGTCGTGAGACCGGACACCGTCGTTTACTTGGCGTTGAGCGTGGCCGTCGAGTATATGTCGGAACGGAAAAAACTTCTCGCACACCTCGCCGGATTGAAAAAGAAAATAAAGGATTGGCGAAGCGCGACGGCCGTTCGGCCGCACCTAAAAGAGGCGACTGACGCTTTGGACGAGATATTGGCCGAAAAAATTTCCGTCCAAAAACCGCTTTTAATTCAACCCGTGTGGAAAACGGAGGGGAAGACGCTCGTTTTACACGAACACAGCTTGGACGTTTTCGTTTGGAGCGACTTCGCTTTGACGCGATTGTTCGTTGACGTGTGTCGCGAATCGCTGAACAGAGAACCGATGACGAGACACTCGCGGAGCGTGTTGTGGCTCTTGAAAATGTTGCTCGACTTCGCCGAAAAGGGGAAAATGAACGCGGGTTTGGTGATAGACGAGCTCACTTACGACACCAAAAACGACAAGGCGTTCGCGGTGAGCGGCAGAGTTACCCGCAAATACATGAAGTCGCCGGAACTTTTAAAGCCGAGAGTTAGCAAAAGCGAAATAAAAAACATAATCTTGGGCGGCGGCGAGAAGCTTTTGAGCCCGGAAAGGCGATTCGACGCGGCCATAATGAGCACCAAAAACATTTTTTAAACGAGCATGAGAATCAACAAGAAAACAATTGATTTATTCGCCGGTTGCGGCGGCTTGACCCTCGGCTTTCAGAACGCCGGTTTTGACGTTGTGGCGGCCGCCGACAACTGGGGCCCGGTGCTCGCCGTTTATCGAGCGAATTTCGACCACGACTTACACGATTTGGATTTGAGCGACGTTGAAAAGAGCGCGACGACGTTAAAAAAATACGGGGCCGAAATAATAGTCGGCGGGCCACCGTGTCAGGATTTCTCGCAAGCCGGCAAGCGAAACGAAAATCTCGGCAGAGGAAATCTAACAATCGCTTTCGCGGAAATTATTTCGCGATTGCGCCCGAGATTTTTCGTCATGGAAAACGTTGACCAACTCACGAAGACGGCGAAATTCAAAGAAGCAGAAAAAATTTTTAAAAAGGCCGGATACGGAATTACCGTACGTTTGCTTGACGCGAGTTATTGCGGCGTGCCGCAAAAACGAAAGAGGTATTTTGTGGCGGGCGCGCTCGGCGGGACGGACGAGTTTTTGGG
>CAZKCN010000084.1:0-3400 GCA_964551555.1 uncultured Candidatus Saccharibacteria bacterium
ATATGAAACTTGGCCAGCCGGCCACCACTCTTTCCGGCGGCGAGGCCCAGCGGACCAAGCTCGCCACCGAACTTTCGCGCCGCGACACCGGCCGGACGCTTTACATTCTTGATGAGCCGACCACCGGTCTGCATTTTGACGACATCAAGAAGCTTCTCGCTATTTTGAAAGCGCTTGTTGCCCGCGGCAATTCGGTTATTGTAATTGAGCACAACATGGATGTTTTAAAAAACGCCGATTGGGTTATTGATCTTGGCCCGGAGGGCGGGGAAGCCGGCGGTGAGGTCATTGCCGAAGGGGAAATTCGTGATATAATGGCGGCCAGAAGGTCGTACACTGGCGAGTGGATGAAGAAAGCCGGAGGTTGAAATCGGCCCCGGAGAGGAGGAAAAGACATGGAAATGGAAACGGCCGCAGTAGTCCGATTTATTCCGTCCGGCAGTATTCCGGAAGTTCGACAGATGATTCCGCACCGTCCGCCGATATTGCTCGTTGACCGAATTGCGGCGGTGTCTCATCAGACGAGTAGTCTATCCGGCGGGGGCATGTATATTGAGGGATTAAAGAAGTTGACGGGAGAAGAGCCATTCTTCCCCGGACATTTCCCCGGCCGCCCCATTATGCCCGGCGTGCTGATCGTTGAAGCTCTCGCCCAGACCGGTGCATGCTTGGCTTACTTCTTCGGGCAGGAGTTTCAGGGTCTATTCCCGATGTTGCACACCATCCACGATTTCAAATTCCGCCGCCCGGCGTTTCCAGGCGACGAGCTTTGCTTGAAGTTTCGGGTGTTGGAGTTAATAGGGAGGCACGGCGAGGCTCATGGGTGTGTCAACGTTAGAGGCGTGCGCATCGCCGAAGGCAATATCGGTTTTGTTCTCGGTAACATCGGCGACAGCGGGCGACCCCGGAAACCATCAGCGCCGCTGGAGTTAGCGGCAAAAGGCCTATGACAGGGGCCAACCGGCGCGGTCGGCAAGCTCGCTCCGCGCTTTTTTGTTTGGCCGCGAAACTTGACAGGGGTTTGGGGATGTCTATACTAGTGGATTAGCAGTCTAAGGTCGTAAGTGCTAAAGCAAGATAACACGAATTCACGAATTCACGAATTTACACGAATCCACGAATTCGTATTCGTAAAGGTATCATTCGTGAATTAGTGCACATTTGTGTATTAGTGTTATCTTTTTGAGGTAAAACTTATGAAGACAACCATTAAGCCCCTCGGCGATCGGGTGCTGATTGAGCCAATCACCGAGGAAGAAAAAACCAAAGCCGGCATTTACCTTCCGGACACCGCTTCCAAAGAGCGGCCGGAGCAGGGCAGTGTTATCGCTACCGGCGAGGGACGGATACTTGATTCGGGCAAAGTTGTTCCGGTCAAAGTAAAAAAAGGGCAAAAGGTGCTTTTCACCAAGTACGGTCCGAACGAGATAAAGGTCGGGGGCAAGGAGTATCTGATTGCCAAGGAAGAAGATATACTCGCCATCATCGAGTAACTCCATGATGGAAACCCGAAGTCCTAAACCCAAAACCCTAAACAAATCCCAATGGCCAAAACCCAGAATTCAAATTACGCGTTTGGGCATTTGGGTTTATAGTTTGTTTAGGATTTAGAGCTTAGGGTTTAGGGTTTCATTAGAACTTATGGCCAAACAAATCTTATTTAACGAAACCGCGCGCCAAGCTCTGAAAAAGGGCGTTGACAAGCTGGCCGACGCGGTAAAAGTTACTCTCGGGCCTAAGGGGCGGAATGTCGTTTTGGACAAGGGTTACGGTTCGCCGACGATCACCAACGACGGCGTAACCATCGCCAAGGAAATTGAGCTTGAGGACAAAATTGAGAACCTCGGCGCCGAGCTTATCAAAGAAGTCGCCACCAAAACCAACGATGTCGCCGGCGACGGCACAACCACGGCGACTTTGCTTGCCCAAACGATTATCACCGAGGGCATGAAAAATCTCGCCGCGGGAGCGAACCCCGTCGGTATGCAGCGCGGCATAGACAAGGCCTGCGAGATTGTGGTTGAAAATCTGAAAAAGATGGCCAAAAACGTCACCGAGCATAACGAAGTTGTGCAGGTGGCGACCATTTCGGCCAAAGACCCGGAAATAGGCGAGCTTTTGGCTAAGATAATTGATGAGGTCGGCAAGGATGCGGTTATAACCGTGGAGGATTCTCAAACCATCGGCGTGGAGAAGGAAATCGTGAAAGGATTGCAGTTTGACCGCGGCTATATCTCGCCTTACATGATCACCAATACCGAGCGGATGGAAGCGGTTTACGAAAATCCGCTGATGCTCATCACCGACAAGAAAATTTCCACTCTTCAGGAAATTCTTCCGGTTTTGGAGAAGGTGGCTAAAAACGGCCGCAAGGAGCTCGTAATCATTGCCGAAGATGTTGACGGCGAGGCGCTCGCCACTCTCGTGGTCAATAAAATTCGCGGCGCGTTTAACGCTCTTGCAGTGAAGGCGCCTGGTTTCGGCGATCGGAGAAAAGAAATGCTTGAAGATATCGCCGTGGTTACCGGCGGGCGGGTTATTTCCGAGGAAGTCGGCTTGAAACTTGACAGCGTTGAGCTTGATATGCTGGGATCAGCCCGCCGAGTTGTCGCCAACAAAGAAAACACCACGATCATCGGCGGTAAGGGCAAAAAGCCGGAAATTGAGAAGCGCGTAAAGCAAATCCAGACCGAAATTGAAAAAACCAAGTCGGAGTTTGACCGCGAAAAACTTCAGGAGCGCTTAGCCAAGCTTTCCGGGGGCGTGGCGCTGATAAAAGCCGGTGCCGCCACCGAGGTTGAGCAAAAAGAGAAAAAATTGCGGATTGAAGACGCCATTCAGGCCACCAAAGCCGCGATGGAAGAGGGCATTGTCGCCGGCGGGGGCGTGGCGCTTCTCCGCTCGGCTTCGGTCTTGGCCGAGGCCATCAAGCGTCATGATCGCGACGGCAAACTTTCCGACGACGAGAAGGTGGGCATGAATATAATGCTGGTTGCACTTGAGGCGCCCCTGAAGCAAATTGCCGCCAATGCCGGGGTTGAAGGCATGGTTGTGGTTGAGGCGGTGAAAAAACTAAAAGGCAATCATGGTTACAATGCCGAGAGCGGCGAGTACACGGACTTGATTAAGGACGGGGTTGTTGATCCGGCGAAAGTCGTGCGCTCGGAAATCCAGAATGCGTCTTCGGTTGCCGGCATGCTGCTGACTACCGAAGCTGTCGTCGGCGAACTGCCGAAGAAAGAAAATCCCGCTGGAAGCGGGATGCCCGGCATGCCGTCGGGGGATTACTAATTGACTAGTCTCGTCAGCCCACCGCTCGGTGGGCTGACTTGTTAGTTACACTCTGCTTTAGTTCCACCCCGCCCTTTGGCTTAAGCCAAAGGGCGGGGTTCCTTAGTTT
>CAZKCN010000085.1:0-3398 GCA_964551555.1 uncultured Candidatus Saccharibacteria bacterium
GACTGCATAAGCTGATTAACTGGTATGAGCGGCGTCTTGCGCCGGTCGCTTTTGCGGCCGGTTTTGTCTTTGATACCCTGACTCTCAAGCGCGCTGACTTGTGGCTCGATAATTTTATACTTCTCGCTCACTTCACCTTGTCGGCATCAGGAATCGCGCTTGTGAACGCTTATGAGTCCGGGCGGTTAAGAAGCAATATCACTGACCGATTTGCCCCGTTCTTTCCCCTAATGATCCAGTTTTCATTCGGCGCGCTTTTCAGCGGGTTCGTCGTTCTTTACTGGCGGAGCGGATCCCTCGCCGGAAGCTGGCTTTTCTTCGCCGTGCTTGCGGCCTTCCTCATCGGCAATGAATTTTTCCGCGAGCGCTACCGCCGGATGTTTTTTCACGTCAACATCTACTTCATCGCTCTTTTCTCCTATGCCATCTTTGCCGTCCCGCTGTTATTGAGAAAATTGGGGCCGTGGGTCTTTATCTTGAGCGGGATAGCGAGTCTCGCGGCAATCGCCGTCATCATAGCCGGACTAAGTTTGCTCACGCGGCAAAAAGTCAGAGAAAATTTAAGGAGAATTGCTTTCAGCATCAGCGCAATCTTCGCCGTTTTCAATTTTCTTTATTTCGCCAACATCATCCCGCCGATCCCGCTCGCGCTGAAGCATCTTGAAGTCTACCATTCGCTTGAGCGAACCGAGGCCGGCGGCTTTCGCCTCACTTACGAACCGGCGTCAGGATTCTCATTTTTCAGGAACGCCGCCGGAACATTTCACTGGAAGAAAGGCGATCCGGTTTACGCTTTCAGCGCCGTGTTTGCGCCGACAGAAATCAACGCCGCCATTTCTCACCACTGGCTCTACTACGACGAAGCATCTTCAAAGTGGATTGAGAAAGATAAAATAGCGCTCGCCATCAGCGGCGGACGCGACGGCGGCTGGCGCGGCTACAGTTTCAAAAGGGGATTAACGCCCGGAAAATGGCGGGTGGAAGTGCGCACCGAGCGCGGCCAGATTCTGGGGCGCCGGACGTTTGATATTGTTGAAGCAACCCAAGAACCCGCGCTAGAAACCCGCGAGCTTTAGGAAAGCGGAATGAACGAGGAGCTCCGCGCCCGAGAGCTGGCGCGGTATCTCCTGTCCACCCCTCCCTTTCTTTGGAGCTACTTCTTTAAGCTTATAGTTCATGACGAATTTCCAGAATAGATATCAACACTTCATGAACGGAAAGAAAGGGAGGGGTTATTTGTTTGTTGCCATTCATCCCCGCCGTCCAGCCTTCGCAGCCGAAGCGGCTGCTTCGGCGGAGCAGGCCAAGCGGCGGGGTATTCTGGGCAAACAAATAAAAAGCCACACGGCCGCGCCGCATGGCGTATAATCCGCGGCTTGCTGGTCTCCAAGCGCGCGTATATCAAGATCCATTTGTCATCCTCTGCTATCCAAACCCGGGACACTATTCTGCCGTTGCGGACCACCAAATAGACCGCCGGTCTCCTCACATCAAGAACTATAAAGCATACACCCGGGCCGAATTCGGGAGGACATTCGCCAAGATCAACCGCAGGCGCGCCCGACAGGAACCGCAAGCCGTCGGGGTATACGCCCTCATAAGGAGGACCAGACCCTCCCGCGCCGAATTCTTCCCCGCGGGCAAGTATAGGCCAAAGGATAGCTACCGCCAGAATCAGCCATAAAATATAATACCACCAGCCGCTGCGGGTCATCCTGTTCTCGCGCATTTTTGCCTCCTTGCGGTCTCGACCGCGCCTGAAACCCGCCTCCCGGATTAACCTAGCACGATACCGTCCAGGATGGAAGACAGAAAATGAACCTTGTTTCACCGCTTTCTCGCTTCCGGGCGGCCATTGTATAATAGAGCCAAATGAAAAAGCTATTCATTTCTATCGCCGTCATCGCGGCAGTAATCGCCGCCGGTTTTACTTTCCAAAATTATAGAGCGGCGAGCTTGGCCGCAAAAGTGTACGTCGCCGTGGAGGGTGACGCCAAGATAGCAATCATTGACCCGGCGAATAATAAGGTCGTAAAAAACATTGATCTTAAAGTTGAGCACGAGGGAGGAATTCTTTCTTTCTTTCCCCATAATATCCAAGTCGCGCCGGATGGAGAGACGGTATGGGTTACAGCCAACGCCGGCAAACACGAAGGACACTCGCGCGCCATTTTGCCCTACGCCCGCGCGCATGGAACCGAAGAAGCCGGAGACGATGCCGATCAGATTGTGATAATAAGCGCGAAGTCCGACCGCATCGCCAAGCGCCTGCCCATCGCCAAAGGCATCCAGCTCGCGCACGTTGCCCTAACACCCGACAGCCGCTACGCTTACGCGACTGCCCAAAGCGAAGGCGTCACTTATAAAATAAATACGGCGACTTTCGCCATTGAGCAGGAAATCGCCGCGCCCGCCGGCAGTCAGCCGCATGGTATCCGCATAGCCTCCGACGGACTAAAAGCCTACATCGCTTTGCTTACCGGCAAGGGTTTAGGTATTTTAAACATCAAGACCGGTGCGCTGGAAACTGTCGCGCTTGATGGACAAGTGGTGCAAACCGGAATAACCCCCGACGGCAAAATCGCCGTAGCTTCGCTTTACGATACCAAACGCCTCGCCGTATATCGCGTCCCGGACGAAAAAGTTTCATACATCGCTCTTCCACCCGAAGCTAAAGGGCCCATCCAGATGTACCCCAGTCCCGATTCGCGGTTTATGTACCTTGCCGATCAGGGATATTATTTCAATCAGCCGTCAAGCGACAAAGTTTATAAAATAGACCTTGAAGCCGGGCGGGTGGCCAAAACCATAACCGCCGGACGGGCGCCGCACGGCGTCGTTGTTTCTCCCGATGGAAAATTCGTTTACGTCACCAACCTACTGAGCGGCGACGTGTCGGTGATTGATTCCGGGCGCGATGAGGAAGTCGCCCGTATCCCAGTCGGAAAAGAGCCAAACGGCATAAGCTTCTGGAGTAAAAATTAATCGCTAACCCAAGGAGAGTATTTGAGCAAACATCTGCTGATAATTGCATTAGCCGCTATCGCCTCCGCCAGCGTCGGTTTTGCCGTGGCCGGCGACAGGAGCGACCTTCCTCAAAACGCCGTTTGGGCGGCCATCGGCCTCCTTCAGCAGCAAATTGAAAATATTGAGCTTTCCTCCAAAGCCGCGCGGGAAAACGGCGCCGAAAAAGACGACATCAGCCGCGAAAAAAAGGAGCTTTATCTCGCCGATGCCGGCGGGCAAAACCTCGGCCAGCTCATCTACGCCGACGTTTATTCATCCGCGCACATCTATAGAACTTACCTTTCGGGACTCGGAATAATCGCCGAATTCCGGTGGACCCCGGCATCGGGAAAAGTGGTCGTGGCCGGCGACTCGCCGATGGCTTTTGAAGA
>CAZKCN010000086.1:0-3382 GCA_964551555.1 uncultured Candidatus Saccharibacteria bacterium
ACGAGGTTCGCATCATGAAAATTGCAGTAATCGCAATGGTCCTCAACGCAAGGTCTGGCGGCGCGCGACTCGCCCTTGAGGCCGCACAGCAATTCCGGGCCATGGGCCACGAGGTCACCGTCTACACTTTTCGTCTGGCGAGCGATCGCTGCTTTCCAGATCTCCTCGAGGGGTTACGCGTAGTAACCCCGCCGCCAGGCTTCTCAATTAAGGAAATGAAGTCCTACAAAATCATCCCGGGATTTAGCGCAATTATCTCGGCCGTAAACCGTCACCGCATCGCCCGGACCCTCGCAGCGCTGGTTGATCCCGACACTGAATTATTGAACCCGCATAGCGCGGTGGCCTGCGGACTTGTGGCTTACTATTTCCGGAAACGGGTAAAATCAGTGCCTTGCGTCTGGCACATGAATAGTTTGCCGTTTCTGATATTCTGGGGCGGTGACGAGGAGAATATCGCAAGACCCCGAGGCCTAAAGCGCTGGCTTTTTAGAGTTATTGATGTCCTCGATCGGCGATTCCTTCGCCGCGCCGTCGATGCGATTTCAGTCCTCGATCACCAGACCGAGTCGCTGGCTCGCCTAAATTTCCCCCGGTTGAGGGTGGCGGTGAATCGGACGGGCATTGATGCTCGGCGCTTCAGTTTCCTCGCCCGCACCCCTCCGGTCGGACGGCCAGTCAAACTCCTCTGTCATTCAAGTTTCATGCCGGCGCGGCGATTCGAAAATGCGATACAGGCGCTGGCCATGCTTTGCGGCTGGGGTTACGAGTGCCGCCTGGTCATCTCCGGCGAGTGCGCGCTAAATCGGGCCTATCGCGCCTATCGTGACAAACTCATTGCTTTGGCCGAAGCTCTAGGTGTGCGCGAGCGGGTAACTTTTCCGGGAAGCATATCCGACCAGGAGCTCGTCGAGGAATTTTCTACTGCCGACATTTTCATCCATCCTCATTATCCCCAGACGTGGGGCATGGCGGTCTTCGAGGCGATAGCCACGGGACTGCCCGCGGTGGTCTCTTACGGCGCTGGAGCTCATGAGGTGCTCAAGGACGGAGAACAAGCGCTCTTAGTGGATCCCCGAAACCCTCGGGCCATCGCCGAAGCCGCGAAAGTTATGATTGAAAATCCCGAGCTCTATCTCAAATTAAGCAAAAATGGAGCGGAGTTTGTGCGAAGAGAACTCACTTGGGCCCGCCATGTGCGGCAGGTTCTTCAATTGGTTTCGGTAAGCGGCGGCTAGTACTCTCCTAGCGGCAGTCAACGCGCTCCCAAACTGCAGAATCAAAGCTTATACGTGATCGAAATCATAATGCTTCAGGCGTTCGAATTGCTCTTCTTGACTTATCACTCTGCACCTGCGGGCTATGGGGAAATAGGCCTCCTCCACGGAAACGTCGGCGAACTTACCGCGAGCGGAGTCCCCGCGAATAAAGAATGCGTTTAGTCCGGTAGAGTCACAGCCGGCTAATATGTAACCCTTGGAGTGAGCGAGTTTTGTCAAAGCGGCTAACGACGCTCCGTAGTAAAAATTGAAAGGAACGTAATTGTGTTTATCAAATTCCGGGTCGTACTTGACTGTTATTGACTCTTTGTCACCCATGGATGCATTGTACTCAATGACAACAACTCGGGGATTAATTGCGGTTATAGTTTTCCAGATCCAATACTCATTCCCGTCAATATCTATTGACAATAAATCTATTTCTCCTTCTATACCGTTATCCCGCAGCACTGCATTGATATTGTCCGTTGTTACGAAACAATAAACAACCTTGACGTCTCGAGATCTGTCTTTGAGTTGCCTTTTATAATAAAGCTCATTTTTGTAATACTGCTTCGCTAAAGCCACGTATTCTTTGCTGCCGTCCATCAGAAGACCGCGCCATCCAAAATTCAGCGCGAGATTAGCGGTGTTGCATTCTCTCCCATCGCCTATGCCGAATTCAACAAAACGGCGATTGGTTACGCCTATTTTAGAAAAAATGTATAACAGCATCCCATCCTCGCCATTTTGGGAGTAGAGCTTATCTTCGAATTTATTAATCTCGAGTTTGTAGCCCTGATCCGCGGCAATGGATGGGTAGCGTTGTTTCAGCATGGTACTTCTGAGTCGGTCCAAATCCCGTTCATTGCGTTTCAACCTTTTCGCCAGCAGATACAAATCGGCGCTCCGCAGCCATTGGAAATTAGTCATGGCCATTCGCCATGACGCTGGCATATAATTTTTGGCCATTGCCTTAAGGGGATTGAACATTGCTTGACTGGTGGCGAGTGCATTATAGCCTAGAAACGCGTTTAAGCCAACGTCGCGGATCCCCCGAGGCCTTCCGAGAAAAACGGATTGCCGGGGCAGCGCTAGATGTTTTATCTGGCGAGGACCCGCGCGGCCGGCACGTCAAAAATCACCCCCTAGTTCGCTACGCCCAAAACCATAAGAACTTGATTATCGTCCCGCACCTCGGCGGCGCGACTTTTGAATCTATGGCCAAGACCGAGGAATTCATTGCCGAGAAGATTGTGAAATTTTTGCGGCTATGACCGCGAAACGCACCTTTTTCGCGCGAAGTAATATAAAGTGGATAAACTGAAATTCAGATGAACTTATCGCCGCAAGACCGAAAAAGTGTGACGGATCTGATCGCGCCAGATCATGTTTTTGTCGTCGCCGAGATCGGCAAGAATTTTATCCAGACCCCCGAAGAGCGGCCGGTTGAAGAATACCTTGAAAACGCCAAACGCTTGGCTAAAGCCGCGAAAGACGCCGGCGCCGATGCAGTCAAGTTTCAGACCCATACCGTTGAAGATGAACAACTCAATGTTGAGGTTGTCTCGCCGCATTTCAAGGGCGCAGATCGCTATTCGTGGGTTTCGCGCAACGCTCGCGCCACACCAGTTGCCGAGTTTTGGCGTCCGCTAAAGGAATACTGCGACGATGTCGGCATCATTTTTTTTTCAACGCCGATGTCGCGGGGCGCGGCGATGAAACTCGCTGAAATTGATCCGCCGCTGTGGAAGGTTGGCTCGGGCGACATTCTGGATTTCGTGATGCTGGAGTATCTGGCGCGAACCAAAAAGCCGATCATCATTTCGTCGGGTATGTCTACTTTGGAGGAAACCGATTGGGCGATGGATTTTCTCCGCCGCCGCGGCGTAGAAACGATTCTGATGCACTGCGTTTCAAAATACCCCTGCCCGCCGGAGGATTTGCGTTTAGGGACGATTGGTTTTTTAGCCGAGCGTTACGGTGCGCCGGTTGGCTTCTCGGATCATTCGCTAGGCATTGATTCGGCTTTAGCCGCCGTAGCCATTGGCGCTAAAGTCAATGAGAAGCATTTTTCTTTCGCGCGCGATCTCTGGGGGGCGGATCACAAGGTGTCAATGACT
>CAZKCN010000087.1:0-3326 GCA_964551555.1 uncultured Candidatus Saccharibacteria bacterium
GGCGAACTGGCCAACTCCACACCGCTAACCGAAGGCAAGTCCAGCGATGAACTTTTGGAAGAACTTTTGAAACTAAATCGGGAAGAATCGACCGCCAACTACATTCCGCCGGAGGAAAAAAATTTAACGGAGGAGTTTTTGCAAAAAGTGGTCGGTGAAGCCGGCTTTTCGCAGGAGAGCGTTAAAAAAATAGAAAGCAACGATTTTTTAACCGCTACCGTTCTGCCTTATCTAAACTCCAATCAACTGACTCTGTTCCCCTTAATTCCTGATTCGGTGCTAAAAATCGTGCCTGATTCAAAAGCGGCCAACCAAAAATACTATAAGACCACCAATTCGGATGTGGTGGCTTTTTATAATGTCATGCTGGCCACTTTAAAAATCAATCCCAAAAAAATAACCGATGCGGATTTTTTATCCGAAATAGAAAATAATATTTACAAATTAAGCTCCGCCTTTGAAAATTTATCCGGAATGGAAGTGCCCTCAAAACTGATGGCGGCTCACAAAAATATTCTGATTTCCGTGTTCTCATTGCAAAAATATCTGGAGGCCCTAGTCAACAGCGAAACCGATCCCTTAAAGTCGCTTTTGGTAACGAATGAAGCCGAGACCTTGGGTGAATTCTGGAAACAAGCCCTCTACGACTACACCCAGCTTCCGGAATCAAAAAGAAAATAACCGATGGCGAACAACAAGATTAAAAAAAATGCGGCGGGTTTGGTTCTAGGCATTGTGCTGGCGCTCAATTTTGGTTTAGCCAAACCGGCTCAGGCCGTTCTTGGCGTAGCCGATGTCTCCATAACTACAGTGGTGGCCGATATTCCCCAGACCCTGTTTAACATCAGCAAGAAAATCGCCGAACAGTTTTTTAGAATATACAAGCGGCGGCTTTTGACCATGATGCAAAATGATTTGGTCAATTGGGTGCAGGGCGGAGGCCGGCCGAGATTTGTGACCGACCCCAAAAAGTTCTTTACCGGCGCGGCCGAACAAGCCGCCGTTCAAGCGCTGGACAACTTTTTCAAGAGCAAAAAAGCCGACATCTGCTCGCCCTTTAAAGCCAACTTACAGATCATGGTAGAACGGGCGGTATTTTTACCAGAAGAACGCACCCGATGCACCCTTGGCCAAATAAAAGACAACTTAACCGGTTTTAAAGACAACTTCACCAAAGGCGGCGGCTGGAAAACCTGGATCGCTTTGCACGAAACCAACAACACCGTGCCCGGAACTTATATTGCCGCTCTAGAAACAGTGAGTGCGAATGTCAGCCGCGCCGGCAATGCTGTCACTGCCCAGGTAACAGCCGGCAAGGGGTTTTTGGATCAAAAAAATTGCTTGGTGTATCAAATAAGGACATCCTCGGGAGAACTGCTAGAGGGAGGCGATTTTACGGCTTTAAGCCCCGAACAACAGGAAGAATTTGCCAGTTCCGGCAATGTCACCGAAACGGTTGATCTTAGAAAAGCCCCTTATAATAAGCCCAATGGAATTCCCTCTAACGAAGTACCCTCTAACGCAACTTGCACTGAAACCAAAACCATCACGCCCGGCAGTGTCATTGGCGACCAAATCTCCGGCGCGCTTAAAGCCACCGGCATAGACAAACTGGTCAACGCCAATGAGATCGGACAAATTTTGGATGCTGTTATAGACGCCGCCGTCAATCGCGCCGCCCGCGAGGGGCTCGCTTTAATGAAAAGCGGGCGGGGCTCTTACACCAAGCCACAGGCCGGCAGTTACAAGGATCGCGCCAAGATCCAAGCCGACACTCAAGGCCTGGAAGGAGTTCAGGCCGCCGAACTCTTAAACACCGCCATCAGCTTAAAAAACAAGGTGGATTCTTTGAACGCCCTGCTTAACAAATTCACAGCCAATTCCAGCCGAGAAGGGCCATTTCGAAATTGGCTCAAAGCCATACCCGACGCAACCGGTTCTTTTACCTGCAGCGAGAAAAAAGCTCCCGGCACGGCCGCCAAGATAGAGCGGTGTTTTTATAACTGGAACAACAACGGCAACTTTAACGAAGAAAACAACAATCCCGGACCATATCTGGCCAACCAAATAATTTTTCAGGAATTAGCCAACCTCTGGGGAAAAATCAAAATCGAGGCCTTTGGGCCCAAAAATAATTTGAGCTGCCAAAGCGCGCCTTTTGTCAGCTACACGCTTCACCCCGATGAAGCCGACCTGCCCATAATCGGTGGGGACGGAGGCGGTTTTGTGTGGGAAAAAGCCGACCCTTATTACAAAGCCCTAGATCTGCCTAAAAAACAACTCTCCATCGGCTCGCTGTCTGCGGCCATAAGCGAGGCCGAGATTCTGGCCGGACCGGCCGGGCCCAACATTCTCGCCGCGAATTCCTACAACACCCTAAAACAACAAAACGATCATGTGAAAACACAAATTTCCGCCGATAAAACATTTATCAACGACACCTTGCCGGCCCTGACGCTTTACACCACCGTGCTGATGGACTACGACACTGCCGGCCGCGAGATAACCGTTAACGGCATAGCCACCAATTTGGCATCGGTGTTTAAAGAATACACCGAGGCCTTGGGCGGGCGGGACGATGCGGCCGTGGAAGCCGCTAAAAGAAAACTGGAACTGGCCCGCCGCGCCACCGAAAACAAGTGGCGAGGCCTACCTAAAAGAATAGTGGATATAGACACGGGCTTAGTCGCGCCCGGACCGGGAGAGTTCTATAGCGCCGAAGAAATAGTTAGAGCCAAAGAAAAGTTGCCGGTGATAGAAAAAGCCATAGCGTTAATCTCGGCGTCAAAATCGTCATTGCCTCAAAACGCCGTCGTGATAGCCATAGAAAATGGACTCCCGGTAGAAAAAAGCGTTGCCACTGCCGAGTTATCGCCCGGCGATATAATCGTGATCAAACCCGGCGCTGTTATACCAATTGACGGCACCATTGTGCGATGTACCTCTAGTGATAAGTCCCAAGATAACAAATGCACCACCGCGGGACGCCCGGGCACCAAGGTAACGGCTGGCGACCGAAACACCGACCAAGAAACACTAGAGATAAAAGTAACCAATGTCATAAATGAAGGCGACCAAATAACCATTTCGCCCTCGGAAGCGGTGGCCAAAGCCCTGCTGGATCTAAAACTGACGCCCACTGGCATTGACCAGATAATCAACGAACTAGAACTAAGAGAATCCAAGGTCTCCAAACAACAAACGGATGCGGCCAATAAGTTGGGTAAATTCCCGACTACGCCGGAAGAAAGAGTTCAAGCCGGCCTGGAAGGCGGCGACAGCGAATGGGAAAAGTATTTCTATAATCGCACCCAATACGCTTACTC
>CAZKCN010000088.1:0-3321 GCA_964551555.1 uncultured Candidatus Saccharibacteria bacterium
CTTTCGTGATCAGCGACAGCGGCACCTCCTCGCCGAGTTTCATTGTCTTAAATCAAAACGGCTGGGTTGGCGTGGCCACCAGCGTTCCCGGCGCTCTCTTCTCAGTCCATGGCCCGGCGCTCATCAACGGGACGACCACCTCGCTTGGCGGCCTGCTTACCCCCTCCATCTCGGCCACCGGAACGCTCGCCTTTTACACCGGCGGTTCTCTGACCCAGCGCTTGACCATCGGCGAATCGGGCTGGTTCGGATTCGGCACAACTTCTCCGGGCAACTACTTCTCGGTTGCCGGTCCCGCGCATTTTGACACCAGACTAATTACCTTCGCTTCAAGCACCACAGCCGGTATAGAGCTTCGTTTCCTTGCCGGAGCGACTACCACCCTTCCGTTTCAAACCTCGGCCTTCGCTTTCGGCACCACTACCGACAATGTTACGCCTTCCATTTTCTCCATTGACGCTCTCAACGGGCGGGTGGGTATTGCTTCCAACACTCCCGCATCCATCTTTAGCGTCGGCAACTCTAAAGCTACATCAAGTTTTGAGGGCGGCCTGACCGTCGCTTACGGCGCTTTCCAGCACGATTGGTCTTCGGGCATAACTTCCGTTGACAGTTTGGAAACCGGCCCGATGGCTTTTCCCACCGATGCAGGAATGATTTCGTGGGTTGACATGCCGGTCGCAACCACGGCGCCCGGCATCGTTATGAGCTATTCTGCCCAGCTTGACGCCAATCCCATGATTACCATTTACGGCGAGACCGGGCACGGGAATTCGGGCGATCTCAAGAGCGCGAGGGTCGGCATTGCATCTTCTACCCCGTGGGCAAACTTCTCGGTTGAAGCCACGACTACCAGTAATTCCATCCCGACTTTTGTTGTCGCCGATGCCGGCACTTCCTCGCCGATGTTTATAATCTCTCCTATTGGATTAGTGGGCCTCGGCACCTCTACCCCTAGCACTCTCCTTTCGGTCAACGGCCCGGCTTTGATTATAGGCACCACCACGAGCATGGGCGGCGTACTTACTCCTTCCATCTCGGCCACGGGCACACTCGGCTTTTACACCGCAGGCAACGCCGCTCCGGCGGCAGTTCTTGACACCTCGGGACGACTTGGCCTTGGGACGACAACTCCGGGGGCAACTCTTTCCGTAAACGGCCAATCCTTATTCACTTCAACTTCTACTTTCTTAGGCGGCCTGCTTACCCCTTCGATCTCGGCTACAGGAACTCTCGGCTTCTACACCACCGCCACCTCCTCACCCTCTATATATATCGCGACTTCAGGATACGTCGGAATCGGGTCAACTACGCCGATGAGTCCATTGAGCATACAGGCCGAAAGCGGGACGGCAGCACTCTCCATACGTCAAGGCACCAGCACCGAATTAGGTCCTATTCTTTCTCTCTTCAGCGGACGAGATAACCCTCAAGAAGTTACCAATTTCACCGGACTCAACCTCAAAATCAAAGGCAGTGTGAATGACGACACGAATTTGAACAATCCCGCCTCCGTCGCCGTCTCCGGCCGCTACGCCTATGTGGCAGTTCAAACTGGCAACCGCCTGACTGTAGTTGACATTTCAAATCCCGCAAGTCCAACCGTGACGGGCTCGGTCAATGACGCAACTAATCTGAATAGCCCCTCCTCCGTCTTCGTCTCCGGCCGGTATGCGTACGTGACTACGTTAGCTGACTACCTTACTATTGTTGATATTTCCAACCCCGTAAGTCCCGTGGTTGTGGGGTCGGTGACCGATGCTACTCGTCTTGATGGCGCAAGCTCTGTCTTTGTCTCAGGTCGTTATGCCTACGTGCCTACGTCTAGTAAAAACCGCTTAACCGTTGTTGACGTTTCCAACCCCTCTAGCCCCATAGTCGTGGGTTCAGTCAACGACGCGACCAATCTGAACCTCCCCAACTCCGTCTTCGTCTCCGGCCGATACGCGTATGTGTCTATATCTGCATTCGCCAACCCTCGCTTGACCGTGGTTGATATTTCTAACCCCGCAAGCCCCACGGTGGTGGGCTCAGTTAGCGATTCGACGAACCTTTACGGTCCCACTGGCCCCAATAGTATCTTCGTTTCAGGCCGGTACGCCTACGAGGCTGTATATACCCAGAATCGTTTGACTGTTGTTGACATCTCCAACCCCTCAAGCCCCACCGTGGTCGGTTCGGTCAACGACGCGACCAATCTGAACGGTGCCACCTCCGTCTTCGTCTCCGGCCGCTATGCCTATGTGACGACATCCACCGGCGACCGCCTGACTGTGGTTGATGTTTCCACCCCCGCCAGCCCCACAGTGGTGGGTTCAATCTACGACGCAACTAATCTGGATGGCGCCTACTCCGTCTTCGTCTCCGGCCGCTACGCCTATGTGGCGGTAAACGGCAGCAACCGCCTCACTGTGGTTGAACTCCCCGGCATTGACGTGCCCACGGTTCTCACCGGTTCTCTCCAAACTACAACCCTTGATACCTGGAGTTTTGCCAACATCGGCTCTGATCTCTTTGTCCGAGGGGGGATTGTGGCCGGCAATGGTCTCATGATGCATGGTCCTTTCTCACTGTCTTCAGCTTCTTCTTCGCCCAATGCCACTTCAATGGGTTCAGCCTTCACTATTAACCCAATGGCTACTTCAACAGTCGCCGGTTTCTGGACGGCCTCCTCCACCGCCACCACCGGCAACTTTTTCACTGCTTCTTCCACCCTTCTTACCACCGGCGACTTTATGAGATGGAACGTGCCTTCGGCCTCCTCCTTTACCGGCAATATTCTCCGCATCACTGATGACGCTGCAAAACGGCCCAATGAGCTTTTGAGCATAAGTTCCACCGGCAGGTTGGGCCTCGGCACCTCCACTCCCGGCGCTCTTCTCTCGGTCAACGGCCCGGCTTTGATTATAGGCACCACCACGAGCATGGGCGGCCTGCTTACTCCAAGCATCAGCGCAACTTCTTCGCTCGGCTTCTACACCGGCGGGGGCGCCCAGCCGCGCCTGACTATAAACCAGCGCGGCAACTTCGGCATCGGCACCAGCACCTCCGACGTTTACAATATCAGCGCCATCGGGCCGATGAACTTTGATACCAGTTTAATCAATTTCGGCTCAACTTCGGCATCAGCCCTGCAGTTCAACTACGGCCGCACCGCCACCACCACTCTCGCTCTTGCCAACCAAGCCTGGGCCATCGGCACCTCAACCACGGTCGGACATCTTGCCATGATGACTTTTGACACCGTGAACGGCCGCGTCGGCATCGCTTCCAATACTCCTTTCACCGCTTTCGCCGTCGGCGGCACTAACGCCACTTCAA
>CAZKCN010000089.1:0-3256 GCA_964551555.1 uncultured Candidatus Saccharibacteria bacterium
ACCGAAAGGAACCTTGCGCGATGTTGAGTCAAGAATATTTTTGAAGTTGACGTGCACCCCTTGGGTTATCTCGCCGCGAAGATAGACCAGCGACTTTTCGCCCTCCACCGCGCCAAGCCGCGCTTCCACCAGCAAATTGAATTTCTTCGGCTCGGTCCATTCTACTCTCTCCTTTTTCTTCTTATGCGCGGCTTCGTGCTCTTTAATCTCGTCGCCGTGGTCAGCCCGAAAACGCTCGTGACATGTCTTACATTCCACCAAGGGGTCGGTAAACGCCGCGGTGTGCCCCGAGGCTTCCCAAGCCCGCGGATTCATCATTATCGCCGCATCAAATCCAACAACGTCATCGCGCTCGTAAACCATCGCCCGCCAGAATTCGCGCTTGATGTTGTTTTTAAGTTCAACACCCAAAGGCCCGTAATCCCACGTGCCGGCGAGCCCCCCGTAGATTTCCGAACCGGGGAAAATAAAGCCGCGCCGTTTGGCCAGGGAAGTTATTTTATCCATCACACTCTCGTTTTTAGCCATGTGGGGGGTTGAAAACAACAACGCCAGTTACGACGAGAAACATAGCAAAAAGCTCCAACAATGTCATCTTCTTTCAAAAATAGAAGACTTGGCTTCAACCTTTATCGTAATTCTTAATTCGTAATTCTTTATTCATATCACTCACTTCACCACCCGCCATTCTTCAAACTTGCTCCGCGCATCGGTGCTAAGTTCGGTCGTCAGGTCATTCTCCGTGTCGCTTTGCGCCGCGTCGGAAAAAACGTCAACGCCGCTCGCGCCAATGGCCTTAACTATGGTCGGCGAGATGTTAACCTGGTTATCCGCCGGAGTGAAAGATATCTGAAACGCGGCCGCGGCCGGCGAGCGAAGAATGCCCGTAGCGGCTGTGAGCTTCGCCACCCGCCAGATAACCTCGCGGCTTGCCGGATTGAAGACAACCTCTCCGATGTCGCTCGCCAAAGGTCCTTTCCATTCAACCCCGCCGGCAAGCTCGGCTCTTACCTGAACATCCTTGAGGTCGCTCGCTTCGGAAGAAAGTTTGAAATAAACGGTGTAAGTGGTCGTCTGGCGGACTTTGGGCGGCAAGGGGCCGGTGTTAGCCGCCGGCGAATCGTAATAACCGACGCGGGCCGAAAGCCTCAACCGCGATTCTATCTTGAATTCGCTGCTGTCCTTGAATTGCAGAGAAACGCCGCGGTACTCCGGAGGAGGAGAAGCGCTGTCAATAATCGTGGCCACGGCTAAAACGAAATTCTTGTCGCCGAAACCGCGAATCGGCAAGTTATCTTTCAGCTGAAAGGAAAAAACCAGCGTTCCTTCTTCGGACGGATCAAGCTCCCTCAACCGCGCCTCGGAAGAAGGATTCCAAACAATGGCCTTTTTAGTCACATCATAAAAACCTTTCTCGGCTCTAACCGACTCAAGCTCCACGAATTTTTCGGGAAAAGAAACCTCTATGAAAACATTCTGAATTTTTTGCTTAAGATTGTTCTTAAAGAAAACGTTGCCGTTAACGCGCGATCCCGGCGCGAGAGAACCGCTTCGCGCACCGCCGAGCGAGGTTTGGGCCAAAAGGAAGGGTGAGGCTATAGTCGGGCCGGCGGTCGTCTCGGCGATAACCAGCCAGCTCTGACTTGACGAAGTGTAGCGACCTACACGGACACGAAAAGCCTTGACCTCTTCGGGATCGCCGCGAAGCGATCCGCGAATGGTTATCTTCTTGGAAGTGCCGGATTCAAGATCGCCCAAAGGCCAAATATTGTCCCCGCCGGGGCCGGCCGGGGGATCGCTTGACGTCAGCTTGAAGCCGGAAGGAAAATCAACGCCCAAAGCCATGTCGCCAAGCGGCGCGCTTAACTCGGAGTCCACCGCGATGACCAAACTAACCTCCTGCCCGGAACTTACGCGCTCGGGCGCGTCTACGGTTACGGCCACCGGCACTCGAACGATATTCACCTTAAGTTCAGCGCTATCAGCGAGATCCGTCTCCACGCTTTCGGGGCGGTAAACAAACTCTCCGGCGATAACGCGACTCTCGCCCGCAGCGCCCAAGATGCGCGCCTGGACTTCCTTCTTGAATTCCGCGCCGGGTTCAAGTCCGCCAACCTCAAGTTTTCTCCGCGGTGAGGCGGCGGAAATATTTCCTCCATCAGCGTAGAAAGAACCGTCCGGCAAAGTAAGTTCAATGAAACTGTTTCTGAACACGACACTGCTTTTGTTTATCACTCGCACGATGAAAACCGCCGGCTCGCCGGCCGTAATTTGATCCGGGCCGATGATGGAAAAATCAAGCCGGTTATCGGTGGAGATTATTCTATAAACTGCAAACGAAGCCAGCCAGATAAGTCAAAAAAACCAGAGAAAGAGCATAATTTTTCAAACTGCTCTCTTGTCTACTCCTCGCGCAGAGTAGGATTTGGCCATAGGATCAAAGTTTGTTCCGAGTGAAGAGGCATCCCACGAAGGCTTAACGCCTTCGTTCTTCCTCCTCTTCAAGGGCAAAGACACCCGTGCCGCAGGCCCAGGCTCCTTAGCGTCCTTTTTATACAATTCTTCACGGATGTCCTCCAGCCCCGGCATCCTTGAGATTATACCGCAGATTGGGCTCCGTTTACAGCCGAGGGTATCCAGACGACGTTGTCCAAGTAACCGGCCAGCCACGACATTTCCCGAACCCAAGCCGGCTTACCGGAAGAAAAATCTTTCACCTGATCAAGCGCGACGGAAGCAAGCGCTAAAAGCGACCGGCAGTGAACGGCTTCGGGCGAATGGGGTGAGGGCAAAAACCCCAAAAACTCAAGAAACTTGACTTGCCCCCAAATCAAAATGTTTTTAACATCAGCGGCCTCGTGGACGCGGCCGATGGCCGCAAGAGTCTCGCGTACAATGTCAAAAAGCACTCCCGCCCCATCCCGCTCCTCCAAGAGATTGGCGTCAACGAGAGTAAGAATGGAGTAAAGGGCGCGGGTTTTCGACAGTGAGTTTCTAAGCGAAATAAACGGCTCGCGCACCTGCGCTGTGGTCAGGCGATAGCCGTTCCGGCCGACGACAAACGATAACTCGGACAGTGATCCCGGCTCAATGTGGCTCTGGAGTTTCGCGCCGTGTTTCCTCGCGCCTTGCGCCATCAGACGGATTTTCCCGAAATCGCGGGTCAGCGCCGTAATCAAAAGATCGGCTTCTTTCCATTCGCCTTTTTTAAGAATCAGTCCGGCGGTGTGATACACAGACTAGTAGTCATCCTGAA
>CAZKCN010000090.1:0-3253 GCA_964551555.1 uncultured Candidatus Saccharibacteria bacterium
CCTGCTGGTACTTGGAGATGGTCTCGACCATATGCACCGGTATGCGGATGGTGCGAGCTTGATCGGCAAGAGCGCGGGTGATGGCCTGCCTTATCCACCATGTGGCGTAGGTGGAAAACTTAAAGCCGCGGCGGTAGTCAAACTTTTCAACCGCTTTGAATAATCCGAGGTTGCCTTCCTGAATGAGATCAAGAAGGGTCAGGTGAGGCGAGCGGCCGACATAACGCTTGGCGATGGAAACAACAAGGCGGAGATTAGCTTGGGCCAGTTTCTCGCGGGCTTCCTGATCCCCGCCTTCAATGCGCCGCGCGAACTCTTTTTCCTGATCGGCGTTGATCAGCGGGATCCTTCCTATTTCACGAAGGTACATCTGCACCGAGTCCGAGGCCTCGGCTTCCACTTCGTGGCGGAGATCTTTTTTCCTTTTGGCGGCGCCGGCGGCGGGCATGTCTTCGGCCGTTTCCAGAAGGTCGCGCGTTTCTATGACTTCAACGTTGGCTTCTTCAAGGTGATGGTAAAGATCCTCCAGAAGCGAAATGTCGTCTTCAACATGGGGGAAGGCGGAGATGATTTCGGAGTAGGTTATGAAGCCGCGATCGCGCCCGCGCTTTATCAGTTCGTCTATCTTTCTTTGATTCTCGGCAAGTTTGGCCTTGGCCTTTGGCGTGAGTTTGACGATTTTCTCAACTTGCTTTACCACCTTGGCGGCGGTCTTTTTGGGGTGCGGGGTTACGGGCTTCTTCTTCCCCGATTTTAGTTTTTTGACTGTTTTTTTATTTTTGGCCATAGGTTGGTGCGCGGGAGCAATCGCGAGTTTGTAAACTGCCGCAAACACACGAATAAACGGCGGGGCAGAATTGTGTGCTGGCTGGCTATTTGATTTTATCGGAGATCAGTCTGAACTCGCTCACCAGCGATTCCAATTTGGCGTGGTCGCGGCTTCTTTCGGCGAGGGTTATGTCGTCCGAAAGCGCGCGGAGTTTTTCCCGCGCCCATTCGCGCTCAAGTTCTTTAACGAGTACTGGAAGTTCTTTTAATCTTTCGCGCTGGTTTTCCATTCTATCAAGGACCACTTCGGCCTGAAAAGCGAGGTGATTGCAGGTTTCGCGAAGTTCGGCGGGAAGGGCGGCAAGCAGAGCTTCGTGGGCTGCAGCGCTTTCCTTCGGCAGGCCTTCAACAGCTCCAAGGATTTTGATATGCTCGGCGACGAGGAAAGCGTGGCGGGGCAATTCGGGAAGCGAGGCAAGCTGTTCGGGATAGCGGATGATTGTTCCCAAGAGCAGTGATTCAAGCTCGGCGCGGCGGCTTTTTGCGGCGGCGGACCGGCTTCCGGATGTCTCGCCTTCGTCCCGCTCGCGCGGCAGGAAGACATCGGCCGCGGCCGGGCGCGTTTTTTTAAGTTCGCGCCATAGAGTTTCTTCGTCCACGCCGATCGTCCGGCCGAGCTCCTGAATCCAATGGGCCTTTTCAACCTCGCTCGCGAGGATCTTTATTTCAGGCAGGACGGCTTGGGCGATGGCGCGCTTGCCGGAGGCTTCGCTGCGGTTGTTTTTGGCCAGGGCCGACTCAAGGAAGAACTGGATGATGGGTTCGGCCTCGCTTACGGCAGTATGCCAGATTTCCGGTTTTTCGGCTACGGCTTCGGCCGGATCTTTGAAGCCGGAGGGCAGGACGGCAACTTTTCTTTCAAAGTCGTGAACGGCGGCGAGCTCCAGGGATCTCTTGGTTGCGGCCTCGCCCGCGGCGTCGCGGTCAAAGGAGCTTATAATCGTTCCGCAAAGGCGTTTCAGCGTCTGCAGCTGCTGTGAGGTCAGCGCCGTGCCGGAAACGGCCACGGCGTTTTTCACACCGGCTTGATGGGACATAACCACATCCATCTGGCCTTCCACCAGCACCACAGTGTTCGCGCGGCGGATTTCGTCTTTGGCTTTGTCAAAAGCGTAGAGGACTCTAGATTTGTCGTAGATGGGAGTCTGGGGAGTATTTATATACTTTGCGGCTTGCGGCGATAGTCCGGTAGAAGCGGATTGACGCGGATCGGCAACGCGGGTCTCACGCGGATCTGACTCAAAGATTCGGCCGGAAAACCCAACCACCCGGCCGCCGGCGTCGGCGATGGGAAACACGATCCGATTGCGGAAGCGATCGTAGAAACTTCCCTGCTCCGATTTTACGGCCAGGCCCGCTTTTTCTATTTCTTCGGGCTTGTAGCCCTTTTGCTTGAGGCGACTGGCTAAAAAATCCCACGAGTCGGGAGCGTAGCCGAGACGGAAGTTTTTTACCGTGTCATCGGTGAGGCCGCGCTTCTTGAGGTAGGCGAGCGACGGAGATAAGCGCGTTTCGGGGTTGGGCGAGTAGTATAGAACTTTTTCGTAAATTTTTGCCGCTTCCTCAACAAGGTTGTAAAGCCGCGTCCGTTCCGAGCGGAGACGCGGATCTTCGCGGCGGAGTTCAACTCCCGCTCTTCGGGCAAGGAGCTCAAGCGCATCGGGGAACTCCAGGCCTTCTATTTGCATCACGAATTTAAAGTGATCTCCTCCGAGGTTGCATCCAAAACAATGCCAAATCTGACGCGCTGGCGATACAACAAAAGAAGGCGTCTTTTCCGAGTGGAAGGGGCAAGTCGCCTTGTAGTTCACGCCGGCCTTGTGGAGGCGGATGTAGGATTGGATGAGCTCCACGAGGTCAAGCCGCGATTTGATGTCGTCTACCGGGGAGGGCATAGCGCGGAGAGGTTAGGGATTAGCGGATAGGGATTAGTAGGTGGAGGAGGTGCGGCGTTCTAAATGAAAAACAAGTATCCGCCTTTCGCGGATAAGAAGTTTGTAGAATATGCGATATGCTCCGATTCTGCGGCGCCACGCGTTATCTTGGCCTTTCATTTTCTCCACGTCTCCGCCGTAGGGATTTTGGGGTAATGAATGAATGACTTCCGAGATCTTATTTGCTTCTCGGCTTGGTATTCTGCGCGCAGCTTTCAGTACACCAGGATCAATCTCTAAGGTCCAACTTCTGTCTAAACTCACTGTAGGAAAGGGTTTTACCGTTGCGGAAGTTTTTTTCTGCCCTCGCCAAAGCGCGTTTATGGGCTAGGGTGGGCTCAAACTCCTTCACCTTTTTTAGAGCCAAAAGCGCTTCGTATTCCCGGCGAGGTATTATCACAAGGTCGTCTTTTCGAGCCAATTTTCTGAGGATGGTGATGAGGTTCATTATGAACGGATGGTATCACATCTTCGGCATCGGTTCAAATCAG
>CAZKCN010000091.1:0-2709 GCA_964551555.1 uncultured Candidatus Saccharibacteria bacterium
AAATTTCCGAGCGCTCTCGCCGACAAAACATCTACGTCCTTGTCCGGCGGGATGCTATCTAAAATATAGCGCGTGTTTACTTGCTTCGGCAGAGGCAGTTGGATGATAACGCCATCCGGCTCGGCATCGTGGACAACGGTTGCGATGCGTTTGCGGAGTTCGTTCGTGGAAATACTCGCGTCGTATTCGTAGGTTCTAAAGTCCACGCCAAGTTCCTCGGCAATTTTTTTCTTTTGAGCCACAAATTTGCGGATAACCTCGTTACCGCCGACAACCACCGCCCCGAGCGAAAACTTGCGCTGTGACCGAGCGACTTCCGCTTTTACTTCGGCAAGAATCTTCTGACTTAATTTTCTGCCGTCGAGGAGAAACATAACACTAATACACGAATGCGCACTAATTCACGAATGACCGAGGCTAGTATTCAGCTTCAGTAAATAGGGAATTTCTTAGAGAGGTCAACGACTTCGCGGCGGATTTTTTCGGGAGAGCGCTTGCGGGCGAGAGTGGATTGTATAATCTCGGCGATTTTTTTCATTTCGCCTTCACCCATCCCGCGGCTTGAAACCGAAGGCGTACCCATGCGGAGACCCGATGGCCGGAACGGCGAGGGATCGCCGGGAATGGAATTACGGTTAGCAATGATGCCGACATCCTCAAGCATGTTTTGCGCCGCCATGCCATTAAGATTAAACGGCCGGACATCGGCAAGCAGCATATGATTGTCGGTCCCGCCGGTCGCCAGCTTAAACCCCAAACGCAAAAGCTCGCGCGCAAGGACTTTCGCATTTTTTACTACTTTCCGCTGATATTTTTTGAAACCCGGTTTTATTACCTCGCCGAGCATCGCGGCGATGGCCGCGGTAACATTGTTATGCGGCCCGCCCTGCATGCCGGGGAAAACGGAGCGGTCAATTTTCTCGGCAATTTCCTTCCGCGAAAAAATCAGAGCACCGCGCGGCCCGCGAAGGGTTTTATGGGTCGTCGACATGACCACATCGGCATAAGGAAAGGGCGAAAGATGGACGCCAGCCGCAATCAAACCGGCGATGTGTGAAATATCAGCGACATGATAGGCTTTGACCTTTTCTGCTATTGCTCCAAATTTTTTAAAATCAATTATCCGCGGATAAGCCGTAAGGCCGGAAACGATAACCCTTGGTTTATGCCGCCGAGCGAGTTTTTCAACCTCGCGGTAGTCAATCAAACCGCTTTTGGGACTGACGCCGTATTGCGCGGCTTTCCACGCCCGCCCCGAGAAATTGACTTTGTGGCCGTGAGTAAGATGGCCGCCGGCAGAAAGCGACATGCCCATAAAAGTATCACCCACCTCCATCAGCGCCGAATAAATTTCAAGATTCGCCGGTGATCCGGAATAGGGCTGGACATTGACCGCCCATTCCTTCGGCGAGAGTTTGAAGGTTTTCAACGCGCGCTCGCGGGCGAGTTCCTCAATTTCGTCGCAGTAGCGGTTACCGGGATAGTAGCGCTTGCCCGGATAGCCCTCGGAATACTTATTGGTCAGGGGCGAGCCGAGTAATTCCAAAATCGGCACGGAAGCAATATTCTCCGAAGGAATCAAATCAATCGTTTCCCGCTGGCGTTCAACTTCGTCTTCAGCCATGCGCCACAGTGCGGGATCTTGTTTTTTTAAATGCGTGAAAAATTTCATTTCTTTCATATCTCATGACACTTTTTACACTTCTTCCCCGCTACCGCACGGGCGGGATCTTTGCGATACAATTTTCCCTTCTAACCTTTTCTGTAATCCTTGGTAATCTGAAATATTTCTGCAACACTATCCTTGACAAAAAATAGTGCTCGATACTTTTTATCGAGCCGGAAAGAATAAATCCCCCGCCACCGCGGTTCTAGAAGTTCAACGCTCAAAGAGGGGTAGCGAACATTCGCTTGGAACAATTTCTCGGCTTTCTCCCACTTCTTGACAAGATTGCGCTTCCTTAAGAACTTTCTAAGATCGTCTCTTAGCGGCGCGAGTTCCATATCGTTTTGCGTAGGACGACTTCCGAAGACCTGATTCTAAATCATTCAAAAACTTCTCGGTATATAAATTTGTGCGCCGGAAGTCCCTTACTACATCGCGAACCGGATCGCGGAGAGCCAACTCAAAAAACCGCGCCGCAAATCGGCGATAAGTTTCTGCCTGCCGCTTGAGCTTTTCGTATTCGGCTTTAGGAAGAGTAACATTTGCCATATCCAGATTATACACTCGTGGGTGCAAAAAATCAAAATCGTCAAAAAATCAAACCCCATCAACCTTTAATTCCTTAAAACCAGTCCCCTTATCAAGCGCTCTAGAGTAAGCAACATCATCAAACACTCCCAAAACAACTTCGGCTGCACTTCTGACAACGCATCCGTCTTTCAAATGTCCGCCCAAAACATTGCCATCTCTATCCGAAATAGAAACGTGGATATGACATCCGTCTCTGGAAATCGTCCCCGTGCCGGAAACAATTTCAAAAGGGCCATTCCATTTTTTAACTTTTTTGAGGCTGTTTCGATGATTTTTTTATCTGATTCATTAAAGTGTTTTAGTACATATTCGATGCGCAGCAATAATGTTTTGATGATTTCAGAAGAATCTTTTTTTTGTTTTTTCGCATAAAAAACAATGAGTGCATTTCTCATGTATGGTTCTGTCGAGCGCGTTTTGATTAATTTTAAACGAACTTTGTGTAATTGAGA
>CAZKCN010000091.1:2719-3231 GCA_964551555.1 uncultured Candidatus Saccharibacteria bacterium
GTAGATCCCGGCATCCGCAACACAGCATTTTCAAGACCGCCCACTATGGAAAGTAAAACACCGGCGCCGATATTTTCAGCGCGAGCTGTTTTTTCTATCTCTTCTTTTAACAGCTGACTGGGTTTTAACCTGACCGTAATCTGCTTCATATGCCGTTATCTTTATCATTTCTTTTGCCAATGTTTTAAGAATTCATCCAACTTTTCTTTGGTTATCGCCCCCATGCGGAGGATCTTGGGATTTTCCGGATTGGTGAGATCAAAAACAGTGGAAGGCGGTGAGGGCGGGAGGCGGCCGCCGTCAACGATCAACTCCGGGCGCGGGACGTGCCGCGCGAAAGTGTTCTGTATTTCCGCGGCCGACTGCGCCGGCTCGCTGCCCGAAAGGTTGGCCGAAGTGCCGACAAGCGGGTTCTGAAATGTGTCAAGAACTTTTATGATAAATGGGTGGTCGGGAACGCGCATCGCCACCGTTTTCATCTCTCCGGTAACCCAGTCAGGCGTTACTTCTCT
>CAZKCN010000092.1:0-3208 GCA_964551555.1 uncultured Candidatus Saccharibacteria bacterium
CCGCAAAGTAAACCAGCTCCATCGCGCCCGAAAGATCGGCCATAAGTTCTTCGGCCGCATCGCCCTTGCGGCCGAGGTTGAGGATAAATCCGGCCACTCCGCTTATTATCTCCGAAGATTTTTTGCGGAGCTCAAATTTGAGCGCCTGGTCAAAATCGCGCGCCTCGGTCAGGCGATACACGGCCTCGGCCGCGGCAATGACTTTGGCGCGCACTTCTTCGGTTGAACGCGGCAGCGGCAGAAGTTCCATATCCAACCAATGTAGCCAAGAAAGTAAAAGCCGTCAACGCGAAGAAAATTGAAGCCGCCCCGTCGCGCTGAAAGCGCGACGGGGCGGCACCTAAACTCCTAAACTCGTTTATGAGTCTATGAGACTTTATGAGGTTGAACCTCATAAAGTCTCATAGAGTTCTTTTCGATCCTTTTTAAACTTTTCCGCAGCTTAACTCCTCGCCGCGGCCAACTCTTTCTTCCTTTCAACTCCTTTGGCTTTCCCGCTTTTCACAAACTCAATCGCATCGTCTTTGACCTCGGCGGTAACATGATCGCCGTCTTTAATCCTGCCGCCGATAACCTCTTGAGCCAAACTGTTCAGAAGATAGCTTTGAATGGCCCGCTTCAGAGGCCGCGCGCCGTAGTGCGGATCAAAGCCCTTCTCCACCAAAAAACCTTTGAGATTGGGACTGAAAGAAAGAGCAATGCCTTTGACCGAGGCGCGGGCGCGGACCTTTTCAAGTTGTATGCCGACAATGCTCTCCAGCACCTCTTTGGAAAGCGAGCTAAAGATTATTACTTCATCCACGCGGTTCAAAAACTCCGGGCGGAAGTGGCGCTCCAAAGATTTGCGGATTTTGTCTTTCAAACTTATTTCTTGTCCCTCCCTGGAATCCTCAACTCCGGAGGCAAAACCGATCTGGGCCATCTCCTGGACGAATTCCGAACCGATGTTGGAAGTCATGATGACAATGGTGTTCTTGAAATTAACCAAGCGGCCCTTGGCATCGGTCAGGCGGCCGTTATCCAAAATTTGAAGAAGCATATTAAACACCTCGGGATGGGCTTTTTCTATCTCGTCAAAAAGGATCACCGAGTAGGGGCGGTGCTTGATTTTTTCGGTTAGCTGGCCGCCTTCCTCATAGCCGACATAGCCGGGAGGCGAGCCGATGAATTTAGCCACGGCGTGGCGCTCCATATATTCGGACATATCCACGCGGATGAGGGCTTTTTCATCGTTGAACAAAAACTCGGCCAGAGTCTTGGCGAGCTCGGTCTTGCCGACGCCGGTCGGGCCGAGGAATATGAACGAGGCGATAGGCCGGTCTTCATCCTGAATGCCGGCGCGGGATCGCCTTACCGCGTGAGCCGCCTTGGTTATGGCTTCGTCCTGACCGATAACCCGCTTTTTCAAAACCTCCTCCAGGCGCATAAGTTTCTGGCTTTCGGCTTCAAGCATGCGCATCACCGGAATGCCCGTCCAGCGGGCGACGACGTTGGCTATGTCTTCCTCTCTTACTTCCTCGCGCATCATTTTCCTTTCGCGCTGAACTTTAGCCAAAGCTTTCTCCGTTTCGCGGAGCTGGCCCTCGGTCACCGGCACGCGGCCGTAGCGAATTTCGGCCACTTGCTCAAAGTTCCCCTCTCTTTCGCGGATGTCCGACTCCTGTTTCAGACTGTCAAGATTTCTTTTCAGCTCGCGGATCTCGTTGATCAGTTTCTTTTCGCCATGCCATTTTTCTTCAAAAACCTTGATGCCTTCCTTGATATCGTCAATTTTCTTGGTAATGGCCTTAAGCCGCGCCTTAGCGCTTCTCCCCGTTTCCTTCTTAAAGCTTTGCCGCTCAATTTCCAAATGCGAAAGTTCGCGGCGCGAATCCTCAAGCTCTTTCGGCATGGAATCCATATCCAAGCGCAGGGACGAAGCCGCTTCGTCAATCAGATCAACGGCTTTATCGGGAAGAAAACGATCGGCGATATAGCGCGAAGAAAGGTGAACGGCCGCACCCAGCGCCTCTTCGGATATCTTTATGCCGTGATGAACCTCGTACTTGGGCTTGAGGCCGCGAAGTATGGCCAGCGCCTCCTCAACGGAGGGTTCCTCAACGTAAACCGGCTGGAAACGGCGGGCCAAAGCCGGATCTTTCTCAATGTATTTATGGTATTCGCGAAGAGTGGTGGCACCGACGGCGCGGAGTTCGCCGCGAGCCAAGGCCGGTTTCAGCATGTTGGAAGCGTCTATGGCCCCCTCGGCCGCGCCCGCGCCGACAAGAGTGTGAAGTTCATCAATGAAAATGATGTACTTGCCCTGCTGGCGTTCAAGCTCTTTCAGCACGGCTTTCAGCCGGTCTTCAAATTCGCCGCGATATTTCGTTCCGGCGACAATGGATCCAAGATCAAGATTGATAAGCTCTTTTCCCTTAAGCGACTCGGGGACTTCGCCGGCGATTATCCTTTGAGCTAAACCCTCAACGATGGCTGTTTTGCCGACGCCGGCCTCCCCAATGAGCACCGGGTTATTTTTGGTGCGCCGCGACAAAACCTGCATCAGCCTTCTGATTTCCTCGTCGCGGCCGATAACCGGATCAAGCTTATCCTCGCGGGCGAGTTTAGTCAGGTTCCGAGCGTATTTTTCAAGGACGTTGTATTTGGCCTCCGGTTCGGGATCGGTGATTCTCTGCGCGCCGCGAAGTTCCTGTAAAGTCTTCAAAACGGGATCGTGCAGAACGCCAAGTTCAGCCAGAACATCTTTGGCCTGCGAGGGTACGACGGAAATGGCCAAAAAGAGATGCTCCACCGAGATGAATTCATCCTTCAACTGGCTCGCTTCGCGATGGGCCTGCTCCATAACGCGGCCTAAATCCTGGGAAAGGTAAAGAGAGGCGATGCCCCCGCCGCCCGAAATCCGCGGCTGGCGGTCCAAATGCTCAAGCAGTTTGTCGGAAAGGCCGGAAACATCAACTCCAAGTTTCTCCAAAACCGCCTCCACCGTGCCCTCTTCCTGTAAAACCAGCGCGGCCAGGATGTGAAGAGGGGTTATCTGCTGATGCGAGCGCTCAATGGCCAAATCATGCGCTTTTTTCAGCGCTTCTTGGGCTTTGATGGTGAAATTATTAAATGGGGTCATGTTAGTTGGTTATGGTTAGGACATATTCCAGTGGCGTTCAGTTTCCCGTTAGTAGAAGCGGATCTAACGCGGATTGCTGCGCGGATC
>CAZKCN010000093.1:0-3199 GCA_964551555.1 uncultured Candidatus Saccharibacteria bacterium
GTGTGGATGCTGTGGTTGTTACCATGGGTTCGCCCATCAACCTCGAGCAGACCCTTGGTGATGCAGCCACTGCCACCGCGAAGCCCCTCGTTGCGGTGAGCGACTTCTGGGGAAGTCTCGCGCGGCTCAAGGAACCGGCGAGAGCCGGTCTGATGCTTGCCATTGACGAGGTGGACGCCGAAGCCGCCAGAAACTACTTCAAGCACGATTTCAAAGTGGTGGTGGTCGGCAACCACGCCGTCGCCTCGGCGCGCCAAATGATCGTTCCTACTTACCTCGTCGAGGAGTTCCGCGGGCTCAAGGCAAGGTTCGGGACGGTCATCCTTCTCGCCGGCGGCGGGCCGGACTATACTACATCGGAGATCAAGCTCCTCGCCGCCTGCCTCGGGAAGACCCCCGGGCCGTGGGGACTGGTGAAGCGCTACCACGGCAAGCATGCCAACGCCGAAGCGCTCGATGGCCGAACCTGGCGCGAGGTATGGGACGAGATGCTCGCACCTATCGCCGACCGCACTGTCGAGGTGGAAGTCAAGCGTCCGGAAGAGGCTGACGCTCTCGCCATCCTTGCCGATGTTACCGTCTCCGGCTTCTCGACAATGATGACGCCGGCGGTCGTACGCAAGCGCGGGGCGATCGCTCTCGTAACCCCGGAAGTGCACGCCTCGCTCGCGCGCCAGACCCAGAACACTATCCGGCGCTATCCCCTCGCTACGATGGGTCTGGTACCGGAGGTTGAGGAACCCTGTGACCTCACGCCGCATCTCGAGTGGCGGCCGGATCCGGAGGAGGCGGATCGTCGCCTCCAGCCCTACCAGCCGGAGGTGGCGCTCGACGCCATCGAGAAGCTCGTCGGCTAAGATACGGATACGATGTATGCCGGCAGGAAGACCCCTGTCGGCTTTTTGATTGTCGCCGTTCCCGTTTTTGGACATTCCCAATCAATTGGAGCAGGATTTTCCCAATCTTATGGATCTTGACAAGTAATCATCAGGAAAATTGAAAAGATCGGGTTGGCAAAATATGAGGGAAAATTCAGACACCACGGATGGTAATTTTGCCTTGACTTATGCGGGGCAATATACTACCAATAGCTTGTCTGTTTTGGGCGAGCTGATTCTTCTACAACGGACTCCGCGTCTACCAAGACGCACGAAAGGAGACGGCCATGCGAACCGGAGAAGCGCGAAGCACGGTTCCCCGACTGTACGTGGCAACGGAGGCAGAGGCGGAGCGAATCGAGGGGGAAATTCGCTCGGAGCACGATCGGCTGACTCGATGGCTCGCGCACCGCTCGCGCTCCAAGCTCCCGATGTTGAGAGACGTGGCGCACAACTACTGCCTTGACCGGCAGGTTTGGGGGCAAAAGCTTTCTCGCTACGTCTTCGCAAAGACGTCGAAGAAGTTGGTTGCCCGCGCACTGGAATTCGCGATCAGCATCGGGATATCCAATGAGCTGCAGCATCCCGTCGTCGCGAAGATCGTCACTAGCCGCATCAAGCAGGATCCGTGGCTCTACGGACGGACGGCATTGCGGAAGTTTTTCGAGGACTGCCTGCAACAGCTCATCCAGTGGGAATATCTCGGATGGGATATGGACGGTTGGGCGTACACCCCGGAGCGATGGGGAGTCGCTCGCCGCGTCCTCCAGTGCATCTACTTCGCGAAAGACGTGTCGTTCCTCGATCTCGTCAGGAACATCCGCGATCGCTTCATTTCCGGAGAGGTGACGCTTAATTACGGGGGCGATGAGTTCACGCATGCCGAAGTCGTCTGCGTACTCGAGTTCGTAGTCAAAGGGCTCGAGACCGCCAAAAAGAGCAAGATGACGGAGCGCTGAAATCCCATAGAAAGGAGGAAGTCCAAACCCCGGCGGGAGCACCCGCCGGGGATTTTTTACTGATGCAAAGAGCCATCGACGGGAACAAAAAAATTACAAAAAATACCCATAACATCAATTAGCCGATCGTTCAATGAACGTTATGGGTGAGGTGGTATCAAGCAGGTAGTTGATCGAAAAATCTTTTTTGGGTGTAAAGCGGCGCGGTTTTTAAAACCTTGCGGATGCGCTTGGAGGTTTCGGGCTTGTAATAAATCAGCGACGGCGCGTACGGTCCGTGGCCGATCTGTTTTTCTATGGCCGATTTAATTGCCGAAAAATCGTAGTTAACATCGGCGACATTGGCGCTGCGTGTCCGGCCCTGCTGGCGGGTGCCGATGTTGACCACCGGTGTCCCGAAAAACGATGCCTCCTTAATGCCGGCCGAGGAGTTGCCGACCAGACACTTGGCGTGCTTCAGGAGCGAGGCGAAATCGCGGGGGTGGACATTGATGATGAAGCGAATGTTGGGTGTCGGGGCGTGTTCGCGGAAGCGCCGGATGCCGGATGAAATTTCGTCCGTGCCGGCGTCGGGATTCGGCCAAAACCACAGGGCTTGCACCCCAAGACCGTTCACCGCCTCCAGAGTTTTCATCACGTTTTCAAGGTTATCGGCTTCGCTGGTTACCGGATGCTGAATAACCATGATATAGGGCCAAGAGAAATCAATGTGTCCGCCGACGCCGATCCTATTCATCATTGCCTCATCCGGTTTTCTTTTGACTTGAGCGGCAAATTCAATATCCGGCGAGCCGACGTTGAAAACATAGGCCGGATTTTCGCCCATTTGCAAAACGCGGCGATACGAATCATCGCTGGTGACAAAATGGATATGGGCAAGTTTAGTAATCGCGTGGCGCACACTTTCGTCAATGTTGCCGGTAACGTCGCCGCCTTCAATGTGGGCCACGGTTTTATTGAGATAAGCCGCGGTCATAGCCGCGGCCAGTTGTTCAAAACGGTCGCCGCGGATTAAGACGATGTCGGGGTTGAGTTTTTGAAAAGTATTGGCTAGCTCCAAAACGGCAAGGCCCGCGGTTTTGGCCATGGCGGTGTGGTTGCCGCCTTCAATGAGATTAAGCATTTCCTCGTGGACGGCGAAGCCCTTGCGTTTCAGTGAGGGCATCACTTCGCCGTATTTATCCAAGAGGGCCGAGCCGCCGACGACGAGCTGAAGCTCAAGATCGGGATCGTCCTTCAGTTGCTTCAATAGAACTTCCTGCCGCGCGTAGTGGATGCGGTTGGTAATGACGAAACAGACCCGGCGCTTTTTTGGCGGAGACATGATGCCTGTAGCTTGAGCGAGGGTCTTAATTTTTGATT
>CAZKCN010000094.1:0-267 GCA_964551555.1 uncultured Candidatus Saccharibacteria bacterium
AGTGATGATCCGATGAGCGCCGAAGCGCACGCTAATTTGGGCTCTACCTATGTCCAAGCCGGCGACAGGGCGTCGGCAATAAAGGAGTTTGAAGAAGCCATTCGTCTGGAACCGCGTTTTAAAGAGCAGGGCGAAGAAATTATCCGGCGCATTCGCGGCGAACAGTGATTTTTCGCACTTGGCGCTCCCGAGCCCCGGCCTCCCCAGCGGGGAGACCGGGGCGCAACTTTTTAACGACTTATCGGGGTAGTATTAATTATAAGGACA
>CAZKCN010000094.1:277-3177 GCA_964551555.1 uncultured Candidatus Saccharibacteria bacterium
GTCTGGAACCGCGTTTTAAAGAGCAGGGCGAAGAAATTATCCGGCGCATTCGCGAAGCGAAATAACACGAATTCACAAATTTGCACTAATTCACAAATGGCACTGCGCCGTATTCGTTAATTCGTGCACATTCGTGTATTAGTGTTGTATTTTTGCAACAAAATTAATCGGTTTAGAGTATTATTAGATAGATACTCATGAACAAAATCCCAGTCGGTATTATAGGAGTCGGTATGGTGGGCACGCCTCTCGCACGCTACTTTCAAGAGCTAAAAGGATACCAGCGGCAGCGCGATCTTTTTCTCTATGACCTAGACCCCAAAAAAGGTTTTTTTGACGACATCAACAAGGCCTCGGTGGTTTTTATTTGCGTTCCCACTCCGCGTTCTCCGTCGGGCGCGGCCAATCTCGCCGCTGTCGAGTCGGCGTTTCAGATGCTCACCGGTTCAAAAATCGCGGTCATCAAATCCACAGTGCCGCCGGGCACGACCAAAAAGTTTCAGGGGCGCTTTCCGCAGCATAAAATTCTTTTCAACCCCGAGTTTCTTACCGCGCGACTGGCTTGGGAAGATTTCACGAGACCCGATCGCCAGATCGTCGGTTTTACTTCTGAAAGCTTGGACGCCGCGCATCTGGTTTTATCTCTTTTGCCTAAAGCTCCGTTCATGTCGCCGTGGGGAACGAACACCTATGATCGCGTGGCCATAACCGCAGCCGAGGCGGAAGTGGTCAAATACGCCTGCAATGTTCACTTTGCGAGAAAAATAAATTTCGCCAACGTTCTTGCCGAGCTTGCCGAGAAGCTCGGAGCTGACTATGAAAACGTGCGTAAAGGAATAGCCGCTGACCACCGCATCGGCGATTCGCATATTGACGTAACCCACGGCGGTTACCGCGGATTCGGCGGTTATTGCCTGCCAAAGGATGTTGATGCTTTCATTGCCCACCTCGACGAAATGGGGCTTGGCGATGGCGCGGAACTTCTTCGCCGCGACCGCAGCTTCAACGAGAAACTCCTCGCTCGGCAGGGTTTGACGATTGAAGATGTGAGCGCGAATAACCATCAGGAACGGATAAGGCAAAAACGTCAAAAGCTAACTGGCGCGGAATGAAAACTATTTTGGTAACCGGCGGCGCCGGGCCTGCCCCGCACTTATTCCAGTTGTTCCTTTCTTAATACGCATAAATCAGCTAACCGCCTGCGGCTTGCTTGCGAGATGAAGCCAAGCCCGCCGTGGAATAAGTGCGGGGCTAGAGTCGGCAGTAAGAACTTTGGTACATGCAACGTGGCTAATAAAATTCTAGTAACTGGCGGCGCTGGGTTCATCGGCTCACACCTCATTGAACGGCTCCTTCGGGATCCAAACAATAAGGTAACCTCCCTTGATAACTATTTTACCGGTAGAAAGGAGAATCATATACCGGGGGCGGAATACCGTGAGGGCCACACCAAGGATGTAGAGCGGCATGTGCCGGAGACGCCCTACATCATCTATCATCTCGGAGAGTACTCGCGCGTGGCCAAAAGCATTGAGGAGCCGGCGGTGGCGTGGGATCTCAATATGGCAGGCACTTTCGGCGTGCTTGAGTTCTGGCGAAAACGGAATTGCAAACTTGTATACGCAGGTTCGTCAACTAAATTTTCAGAACCTCGCGCTGAAGGCGTGGAGGGACGGGATCTTTCCCCTTACACCTGGGGGAAAGCGGCCGCGAGCGACCTGGTGTGTAATTACGGGCGATGGTACAACCTTCCCTACGCCATCGCGTATTTTTACAATGTCTACGGGCCGCGCGAGAGAGCGGATGAGTACGGCACGGTCGTTGAGATATTCAGGCAAAGCTATCTCTCGGGCAAACCACTGGAGGTGCGGTCTCCCGGCACCCAGACGCGAATCTATACGCACATTGATGACACCGTTGCCGGACTCATACTCGTCGGTGAGCGGGGCCAAGGGGATGGCTACGGCATTGGTTCGTCGGAGAGTTACTCCGTCCTTGAAGTTGCCAAACTTTTTGGGAGCGAGATAGTTATGCTCCCGGCGCGTCTAACCAGCAGGCCGTCGGCGGCAGTTGATACCGCAAAGGTGCGCGCTCTCGGATGGAAGCCGGCGCATACGCTCAAGGAATACATTCAATCCGTCAAAAAGCAAAAACAATCAGCCGCATGAAAAGAATTCTTATATTTTCACTCGCTTATTATCCGAACTATGTCGGCGGAGCCGAGGTCACCATCAAAGAAATCACCGACCGCATCGCTCCTGCGGACATTGAGTTCCATATGGTAACGCCGCGCTATGATGCATCGTTGCCGAGAGTTTCTAAAGAAGGCAATGTGCTGGTGCATCGCATCGGTTTTGCGGGAAAAAACGCCGCTCTGTCAAACCTCAAAGAATTTCCGCTCCGGCTGAATAAGCTCCTTTTCCAGTTTACCGCCGCGCTCAAAGCCCATTCGCTCCATCGCGCTTATCGCTACGACGCCATCTGGGCAATGATGGCCCACTCCTGCGGCGTGCCGGCCGCACTCTTTAAACTTTTCCACCCGCGGGTGCCCTATGTTCTGACGTTACAGGAAGGCGATCCGCCGGAGTACGTGGAAAAACTTATGCGGCCGCTCTGGCCGTTGTTTACTCGCGCGTTCACCAAAGCCGATGTGGTTCAAGCTATTTCAGTTTTTCTCGGAGAATGGTCGAGGCGCCGCGGGTTCAGGGGCCCACTTGAAATTATTCATAACGGCGCGAACGCGCGGGACTTTTCGGAGAAGTATTCGCTGGAGGAACTAGAAGAATTTAAGCAGAAGGTCGGCAAGAAGGAAGGCGACGTGTACATCGTTACCACCTCGCGGCTCGTCCATAAAAACGCCGTCGCTGACGTCATAAAAGCGCTCCCGCTCCTGCCGGCAG
>CAZKCN010000095.1:0-684 GCA_964551555.1 uncultured Candidatus Saccharibacteria bacterium
TGCCGAAAGTCAACTTGCGCTTGACCCTCTTCGCCGCCTGCTTGTTGGATTTTTTCTCCGTTTCTATCGGTCATAGTATATTATGAGTTTAATGGTAACATACTGTTAACAAAAAGTCAAGTTTACGGCCATTGGATTTAAGCATAAATATAAGATACCACAAAAAACTATTAAATCAAAAAAGAAGTGCCCGGGCTGGGATAGAGTTGGAACGTGAGCGCGTACGCTTTTACGTTCCTTCTCTATCCCAGTGCCGGGCTGGTTGCTCCGCGTTGTTGCGCGGAGCGCTGTTACTGGAGGGTTACGATACCGAGTTCGACCGCGCGGGCGACGGCCTTCGGGCGGTCGTACCGCTTCGCCACCTCGTGGGCGGAGACGATTGACCTGGCCATCTCGTTTCCGCCGTCCGCGGCGGCCTTGACCACCGCGTAGAGCTCGCCAACGCGCTCGTCGGTGAACCCCTCGACGAGTGTGAGGATCTCCATCGACCTCGTGCGGCCGTTTCCGGCCGGCGAGGGCGTCGTGGCGGGCACCACGTTCGTGGTCGTTGCGGATGTCACAACTGGCGCGGCCGCCGGCTTGACCTTCGGAGTGATGGGCTTGACCTCAACGGCGGGAGCCGCCGGGGTCAGCTTCGCGAGCTCGGCCTCGATCTGGGAGATCTCGGCCTTGGACGCCTTGAGC
>CAZKCN010000095.1:839-1945 GCA_964551555.1 uncultured Candidatus Saccharibacteria bacterium
CCATCCTCGGCTTCCAACGCCTTGGCCTTGCGGGCCTTGGCCTCGGTGAGCCGGGTGTTTAGCATCGCCTGCGGATCGGCAGCGGGCTTTGCGGGCGCCTTGCCCTGCTGGCTCTTCGGCATGGGCATGGCCGTCGCCTCGAACTCCTTGCGGAGACTCGCGCCGACGGTCTGGTTCTTCTTCTCGAACCAGCGCAGCAGAACCTCGAAGCTCTGCCTGTCCCACGCTCGGGACTTCGAGGCATTCGCCTTCGAAGTCGAGTCCGTGAGCCGCTGCTTGAGCCGTGCCAGGAATCCCATCGCCGCCTCGCCGCCACCGACTTGCGGCGTCTCCTCGCCGACCGGCTTGCGGAGCTTCTTAAGCTCCGCACGCAGGACCGTCTCGACGTTCTCCTGGTTGAGCCGATCGATCGGATGGCCCGACTTCCTGCCGAGCTTCTTCGCCGCCCGGAGAAGCTCCAGACGACCCTTGCCCGACAGATACAGAATCACGTAGTTCCCGATGCTACGCTCCTCGTCACCGACCGTGTCGATGAAGGAGTCTGTCAGGTACAACGTGTCGAGCTCTCCCTGAAGGGGACCTCTGTCCTCGTCCGGGATAGCCGCCATGCTCTTGCTGATCGCGTCGACGGCGGCCCACATGGCCTTCTCTCGCGCCGAGAGCTCCTCCGACGGAGCCGTTCCCTCGGGTCCACGCGCGGCCCTGATCGCCAATAACTCGACGGCGATCCGGCCCGCCTCTGCGACTACCTCTCCGTACTTCTCGACCATCACGACGTGTCCTTCGTTCGCCATTGTCGTGTCCTCCAAGTGCCCCGCGCCTTGCGCGGAGCGCTACGTGTTTTGTCGATTCGGGGCCTTACCCCGGTCACAAGCGGCCCCGAAGGAACCACTAATGATTGCTGACGTAATCCTAGCAAACTATTTGACATTTGTCAAGAGGGGGTATATACTATAGCCAGCTTATTAAAAACAGGGCTTTCTGGGCCAAGAATCTGCGGCGTATATTTTACACTAAGTTAATTCCGCTTCGCCGCAGATTCTTGGTCCTGAAAGAAGGAGGAAAAGTGACCAACGAACCGTTCCTTGTTGAAGAGTTGCTGATTG
>CAZKCN010000095.1:1955-3148 GCA_964551555.1 uncultured Candidatus Saccharibacteria bacterium
TCGGCATGGTGGCGAAACTCAAGCGCTACCTCGCGCCAGGCGCATTGATCTGGGGCACACCGCAAACGCATGACATCTTCCACGACCTCTGCTGGGAAACGCTGAAGTTCAGCACCGGCACGTTCACATATTTTGAGGTCCGCGAAGTCACGAGCAAAAGACGGCGCGCGATCCTTGTGCCGGGCGAAAACGAGATTCTCCCGGGGCTCACCATTTTTGCCGGTCCAAACGGACACGTTCCCGGCTCGGCATTCTTTATTGTGGGCAACGCGCTCCTCTTGAACGACTTCTGCGTTCACGATCAGCCGATTGTGCTCGGCGCTCAGCCCATCTCAAAATGCGTGCCGGAAGAGTGGCGGCGAAAAGTGAAGAAGGTGCCTGTTACCGACCTCACCTATGGCAACGCTTCCCGGAAAAACTGGGTGGAACAGATTATCCTCTTCGAGGCATGGATTGATAGCATTCACGCTCGCGGAGGCAAAGCGATCATCCCGGCTTTCCGCTTCGGTCGCGAACAAAATTTGGCTCTTGAACTTGCTCGCGACGGATTCGAAGTCGTCGTAGACGGCGGCGGCCGCAGCACATTCTTGAGCTTCCTCAGGAACCGCTGGTCTCCGAACGATCAAAACGACTTCTTGTTCAAGAACATCAGCTTTGTCTACAGCAAGCGCGTGATGCGCGAACTTGAGGACGAAATTGCCGCGGCCGAGGCGTGCGGAAAGTTCGGCCTTGTCGAAGAACTGCGGCAACTGTCTCTACGCCTGATTACGCGCGACGAACTCGCGTCATCAACCAGGCCTGTTGTCATTTTGACGACAGCGGGCATGGGCGATGGGGGCCCGTTCGGCTACTACGCACAGCGTTCTCTTGAGAATCCCAAAGACGGCATTGCCCGCGTGGGCTTCTGCTCGCCGGACACAACCATGGATAGGATCATCAAGGCCAAGAAAAGCGGTGAGCGAGTCACGATTCCGGTGGATGACGAGATTGATGATCTGGGAAATGCCGTCAACTTCGCCGAGTTTAGCGTGGAGTGCGATGTGGCGGAATTCAGTTTCTCCGCTCATGGCGACCTCGAGGACTCGGCGGCATATCTCGCCGACCTCGTTGCCACGAACGGCGTGAAGCTTGAGCTCATTGGTCTCGCGCACGGCTCCCGGGAGAGCAAAGAAAATGGGCGCAGACGCTTCGCG
>CAZKCN010000096.1:0-978 GCA_964551555.1 uncultured Candidatus Saccharibacteria bacterium
AGTAGAATTTTTTGGAGAGAGCGAGGACTTCCTCGGTTGCGTCAAAACTGTTTATTTCGTTATGGTTCATTTCCGGGAACACGTTTGAGAAAGCGGGTATTTTCCCGGTTTCGTTGAAGCGTATTTTCCAGTTGTAGGCGATAGCCGAGTTTCGCGATGACGCATAGATTATCGGCACGAATCCCTTAAGTTTTCCGGCGAGTTCCAAACCCTCGCTCTCCGCCTTGCTTATATCAAGCTTCTTCGCCGCGGCTTTGACTTCGGTCAAACCTTGTTCCTCGCCCATCAATTTAAGCAGTGATGCTGCGCTATAACCCAGAGCCGAGCGCGGCTCTATGCCGGTGTCGGGCATTTGGACGAAAGGCGCGCCGCATTCTTTGGCAAGAGCGAGCAGTTTTCCGCCAATGGACACGGCGGCCACGGGGAATTTTTGAGCAATGGCTTTCTTGAAGAAATCAACAGCTTCTTCGGTGTTGCCGGAGTAGGAGCTGGCTATGTAGAGCCGCCCGGCGGCGGCCTCATCGTCAAGCGGCGGCAAGCCGTAGTCGCTATGCACGACAAGGTCAAGCCGCGGACTCCATGTTTTGATTAAATCGGCGGCAAGATGCGATCCGCCCATGCCGGCGACGGCAAACTTCCTTGCCCGCGGCAGGCGGCCGGCATTTTCAACCGCCGGCTCAAACTCAAGTTGCCGTGGAAAATTTCTTATAGCTTCAAGGATCATGCTTTTTTGACCGCGCGATAGGATTCCTAATATCTCGCGCAAGCTAACTCTAGCAGATTTCTGCCCGCCCGGCAATCTATATGAGGCTAGGGGTAGAAGTCGTCGCCGTGATAAAATAGAACTGCTGCTATGATTGTGAAAGAACCGGCAACTTTCTCCGACGGCCTATCGCGTTCGGCGCGCTACGCTTTCGGCCCGAATCGTCTCCACTATTGCGGCCCCGACGCCAACCGTGAGATTTTCAGTTACATTGC
>CAZKCN010000096.1:988-3111 GCA_964551555.1 uncultured Candidatus Saccharibacteria bacterium
GGGCGCAACCGATCCCGGGCTTGAGGCTCTTCTCAAGGGATTCCAGACTATGCATCCCTATCTAAACCTTATCGCCCGCGCCAACGGCATCAAAGATCCTTTTGACGAGCGCGTGGTTGAAGCCTACTGGATCGGCAATAATCTTCTGGAGGGCGTGGAAAAGCAAAGGTTCTACCGGCATCTTCTGGAGAATCTTGAAATCAAAAAGAAAATCGGCGGGAAGTCGTTTGAAAGAGTCACTGAAAAGATTGACGCTGGGGCGGTCCCGCATCACTCTTTTCACGTTTTGGACATTTGGAAGCGCACTGGTCATCTTGAGCGCGAACATAATTTGGAAAGCATGGACGCCTGTCGTGTATCGTGGGGCAAAGTTTCGGAAATCAATGGCCCGTTCCTTAAAATTGAGACCGAGCCGCTTCTCTACAGCGCCGGCAAATTGCTTCTGGGGGCGCCGGAAGAAAGAAAAATCACCCGCGGTTTGGAAACGGACATTGATATTGAGAACCTGCAGGCGGGCGACATCGTTTCCATGCACTGGGGCGTGATTTGCGAAGTTATCACGCCGGAGCAGGCGGCAACGTTAAAAAAATACACCCTGCGGCATATTGCGCTGGCGAATCAAACCTTATAAATTCTCAATTATCAATTTTCAATCAATGATTCAAACTCCAATTTTCAACTGGCACTGGCGGTTTGAAAATTTAATCATTAAAAATTCATTGATAATTGGCCATTGAAAATTGAAAATTATGATCGTTTTTGTCTTCGGCAATCCCGACCTTCCGGAGGACTCTTTGGCAATTCGTCTTCTACCGAAGCTTAAAGAAAAGTTTCCGGAAATTGATTTTCAAATCAAAGATCCGAACGAGGATTGGGACATTCCCGAGGAGATGATTGTCATTGACACGGTTCAGGGGATAAACGCGATTAAGGTTTTTGACGACTTGAGTATTTTTGAGAATGCCCCGCGCCTGACGCTACATGATTTTGATCTAGGTTCGTATCTCAAATATCTCGCCAAGCTCGGCAAGTTGAAAAAAATAAAAATCATCGGCTTGCCTGCCTCGCCGCCAGGCGTGCCGCCAGAGATGGCGGAAGGCGAAGCGCTGGGAAAAATTTCAGAAACCCTCCGAACGATCGTTTGACTCTCCGGCGGAGAGAGGACCGCGGGATAAAAGCTATGTCTGTTGCCAATTCACTTTCAAAAAATGCGCCGCACAGCTCATGCAGGGATCATAAGCCCTGATTAGTTTCTCTATTTCAAACGCGATCTTGTCTTTTGGCGTCTCGGCCACAAGGCCGTTCACCAGTTTGTGGATATCCTCCTCAATGTTGATTTGGTTTTGGCCGGTGGGTACGACGATCTCTCCGCCCTTCACGATTCCATCTGCGCCGACGAGAACTTTGTGATAAAGCGTCCCGCGCGGCGCCTCCACCACGCCCACACCGGCCGCTTCGCGGAACAGCGCTTTTATCACCGGCTCCGGCTTGAATTCATGCGCGCGCAAAATTTCCATCGCGTCGTCAACGCAGTGCAAAATCTCCACCGCCTGCGCAAGATTGGTGTGGAAAACATCATTTGAAGGAAACAAAGCGAGAGTTGCCGGAGCGCTTTCTTTTGTCCGCGGATGCAGAAGGTTTTTTGAAAGGTTGAGCCGCGCCAGCGCCCCGACCATGTATGACTCGCCCTCATGTTTGTAAGCCGAGGCCTGCGAGTAAGGCAGGACTATGCGTTCAAAATGATCGGCGAACAATTCTTCGGGGATGCATTCCCTTTTTCCGGTATTGATGCAGTCGCCGAGAAAATTGTAGCGGTCTCCGACAAGAGCCACGAAATCGGTTTCGCGTTGGAAGTGAAACGGGGCCGCCTCAAAAACCTTGATGAGCCGCAAAACTGCCGGCCTCACGGCTTCAAGCCGTTTGATCGCATCCTCCACTCCGGCTTTGTCGGGGAAATGCAGAAATCCGCCGATGGTCGGATGGACAGCGTGGACCGAACGTCCGGCAACGAGTGTCGCCAAAAAATTCCCCGCCGACTTCACCTCAAAGCCGTCATGTAAAAGCTGGTGCTCTACCGGATCGTTTTCGTCAAAATCCAAAAAGGCGTCTTTGCCGAAAATGTC
>CAZKCN010000097.1:0-3056 GCA_964551555.1 uncultured Candidatus Saccharibacteria bacterium
TGTCCAAGATCTTCTCGCCCGGTTGAGGATCCAAAAGATCAAGCATGAAAGCGACGGTGTAGGGCTGGGAGATGGTTTGCCCTTGGCCGATTGGCAAAGGATGATTGGCATAGGCCTGGCTCGCGGCTTCGGGCGGCACGAAGTCTTTGCGGTCAACAGCCCGAAAAGCCGCCTCAACCAGAGGCGAGCGCAAAACGCCCTGCTCTTTAAGTTCTCTGATTAGCTCGTCCACAAGGACAATAGTAACCGAAAAACCAAAATCCGCCTATCGGCGGAAGAAACGGGGGATGTTGAACGACGTTAGCCTAAAGCGCGATGAGCTCGGCTCATTTAGGGAATGTATTTTCAAGCTGCAAAAATCTGGCAGATGCTTCCACCGAGCTTAGCTTTGTACGGATTTTTCAGCTATTTAGAGAAGAAAGTTACCTTCCACTTACTGTAATTCGAAGCCTTGCATCCAATGCATGAGTTACCTTTTTAAGAAAATCAAGGCTTGGATTATATGTCCCTGATTCAAGGCGCGCAATGGCAGATTGTTTTGTACCTATTCGCCTAGCGAGCTCCTTTTGGGTGAACCCTTTCTCAAGCCGTCTTTTGATCAGAGCGGCAATTATCTCAAATTCAGAAGCAAAGGTAATATAGGCTGCTCGTATCTTTTTGTTCCGAAGCATCTCTCTTTTGAACTGTGGATAGATTTTCATAATACCGCAAATATAACGTATATGTTATACACTCGTCAAGCCTCTTAGTTTCTGCAGTGCTAAGTCCAGCTCTTTCTTGGGGATACGATTGGATTTCTTAATAAAACCATGTAAAAGGACAGCCCCGTTCTTACGAAAAGCATAAAAAATACGTACTTCCTGTTTACCTCGAACACGCAGCTCAAAAAGTTCTGTATGCACCTTTTTACTATGAGGGAGACTAAGCCCGTGCCCGAACATTTCAAGAAGATCAATAGTTCGCAATACTTTCGCGATTGTCGATTCGTCAAGCGAACGGATAAACCTTTCTAGTTTTATATCAATAAAGCGAATGTTCACAAAACGAATGTTAACTTGAGAATTCGCGCCAGCTTGCTACAGAGAGTGCCATTGATTATGGCTCGCCGCTGTTCTTGTGATAAACAATTCAGCGCTCGTTTACTTTCGCTCATGAAAGGAGCACTAGGATCTACTCCGCACTTTCAACGGGGGTTGAGAGGATCGGACTCCCGACTAAGGTTTTGGAGACCTTCGTGATACCACTTCACCAAACCCCCACGCCAAAATTTGCAATTTTCAATGACACAACTTTCAACGAGTGGTTTGAAAATTGAAAATTGGGAATTGAAAATTTACAGCTGTTATGTTTTCTTCGCTTCTTTATGCGAGGTATGTTTCCTGCACCACTTGCAGAATTTTTTGAGTGACAGCTTGCCTTCGCTTTTCTTCAAGTTCTTCCGCGACCAGTAATTGTAGCGTTTGCAGACCGAGCATTGAAATCTTATGAGGTTGTCTTGGGCCATATTTTGCTTTTAGCTTGTAAAAGCCGAGACCGGGGATCGAACCCGGGGCCTCGTCATTACCAATGACGTGCTCTGCCAACTGAGCTATCTCGGCGCGCAGGCAGGCCCAACTGAACCGCTCTGATAAATTTACTTAGAAAGTTGAGCCGTTCTTGTAAGTTACTGGCAGATAGAATGATCGCCTATAGCATGGGAGCGAACGCGATTTTTAGCAGCAAATGAGAAAATAATACGGTACTTTTGATCAATGGAAAATGCCCAGTAGTTCTCCAAACGGCCGGAAAGCTTGTGGGTCTCAAGCCGCGGGTCAAAAGGATTTTGACGGAATAGCTGTTCTCGCTCAAGGGAACGCCGTTTTGCCAGCAGGGGCAGTTTCTTATAGAGGCGGCTGAACTTAGGCGAATATTCAATAATGAGCATGAAGCTCTCACCACAGGTCCTTTAGCGACCGCAGCCGCTGCCCTTTGCCGGCGCGGAACTCTCTTTCGCTCTCACGGACATCGCGGGCAAGTCGCTCCTCAAGCCAGTCGCGTATGAGACGCCGGAAGAATTCGCTGGTGCTGGCATAGCGGCCTTTTACAACCTCTCTTTCTACTTCTCTAGCCATGCGCGGGGGAAGAGAAATATTAATGATATTACGCATGATATTACGATTAACTGTAACAAGTTATATTACATTTTACTCAAGAAAAAAGCAGTTGTCAAACGGCAATACTCGCGATGGTTTGGGTCTTTAACCCTTACATGATACGGCCCCGAGCCGTCGCGCCCCGCACAATAATGCCCTCGGGAGGACTTGAACCTCCAAGCCTTGCGGCACAGGGTTCTAAACCCTGCGTGTTTGCCATTTCACCACGAGGGCATTATTGTGCGGGGGCTTGTTCCGCACCAGAGCGAAGCGCGGTGCGGGGTTCCGCCGCGGGGGCGCACGGTAAGAATATATAGGAATTGGGGAGGAAAATCAAAGTCCAGATAAAAGCGCCCCCGTAGAGGGGACGCTTTTGTTACAGTCCGATTTGGCGGGAATGGTTTCGCGGAAAGCGCCGCTTGGACTTCGGGACTAATTAAAAGTGCAATCTCCGAGGATGGTTTGCCCAAGACCGGGGACAAGTCTGCTAACGGAATCTACTGCGACGAAAGCGAAGAGCGCTACCGCGACACCAATGACTCCGTAGAGAAAAAAGGTTTTCGCCTTCGTGGTTCTCTCCTCATTGCCGCCAGCGGTTAGGAAAAGGAATGCCGCGTAGAGAATAGATACTACTGCAAGTGCTGCGATCAATCCACCAACAACATTCTTAATTGCGACGAGGCGGTTGCAAAGAGCCGTCACGGTCACTTGCGCCAGCACAAACCCCGGCGAAAGCAGTAAGGCTGGCACAACATAGAATAACTTTTTTATCTGGTTCATATAAGGCTTACGCATTTAATTGGTTAACCTTTTTAATCTTTTCACTTTTCAAACCTAAAACCTGCAGCTTTCCTCTAACTGCGGGTCAACGCCAAGAATCGTTGCCACGCTTTCTACGGCAACGAAAGCGAAGAGCGCCACCGC
>CAZKCN010000098.1:0-3049 GCA_964551555.1 uncultured Candidatus Saccharibacteria bacterium
TAAGTTGATATATTTCTTTCCGAAAATGCATACCAACTTATGTGCGGGGCTTGCCCCGGTTACAAAACGGCGAGTTGGCCGAGCGGTTTATGGCGCTGGTCTTGTTCCCTGTTTGTCCAAGAGCGAAGCGATTGGTTACAAACAGCAATCCCGCACAAAACGGAAGCGTGCCAGAGTGAGCCCAATGCGCCAGTGCGCATTGGGCGGGCGCTCCTTGTATTGGGCCCTCGGCGGAGGCGTGGCAGAGTGGACGATTGCACCGGTCCTGAAAACCGGAGTGCCTGCAAGGGTACCGGAGGTTCGAATCCTCCCGCCTCCGCCGAGGGCCTATAAATGCGCACGGGGGTTTTCGCCAAGCTGCGGCGAAAACAATGGGACGGTCTTGAAAACCGTTATACCCGCAAGGGTATCGGAGGTTCGAATCCTCCCGCTTCCGAATGAGCCTTGCGAATGAGGAGGCGAGGACGTGCCAGTCGGCACGTCCGGGGAGGATTCGAAAGCCGGACTTAGGCCGCAGGCCTAAGGAGGCGGGGTCGCGACCTCGCGCGGAGCGCGAGAGTTGTGACCGAATCCTCCCGCTTCCGTTTTGTGCGGGAAAAACCAGCGGGTAAAAGCCCTTGTTATCCCCAATCCCCCCATTATTATGTACGAATATCTCATTGGTTGTTTTATACTCTCGGCTGTATGGCTGGTCGGTTTTATTTTGCGCAAAGACTTGCGGCAACCGATGGTCTGGAGCGGATTGGCGTATATAATCGCCACTACCTTTCTTGCCATCGGATTAAAAACACTGGCAGTATTTAACATTGGCGAGACTATTGTACCAAGTTTCTGGAACCCCAAAACGCTGTTTAACCTTGCGCTAATAACCGGCGGCTACAGTATAGAGGATGCCTTATTCATGTTTTTTATCGGCGGGGTTGCGACATTTGTTTACGAGCTTGCGTTACAGCGAAGAATAAAAGTCGCAAAAAGCCGCAAGCACCATCTTCGCGCACCGCTGATCGGCATTGCGGCGGCTTTGCTTTTTGAGATTTTGTTCAAGGCAAATTGGATATATGCCTTGGCGGTGTTCGGCTTTGCCGCGGCGGCAAGCATCTGGGTTGAGAATAAAAATTTAATCGGCCATTCTCTTTTGGGTGGGACGATTCTGGCCATCGCTTTCTTAGCGGCGTTTGCTTTATTCAACCAAATTTTCCCCGATTTCGTTCAGAGAGTTTATAACTTCCAAAACGTAAGCGGCGTTTTGGTTCTTAGCGTGCCGTTGGAGGAACTTTTATACGCTTTCAGTTTTGGCTTAGCTTGGTCCCCTATCTACGAATACGAGCACGGCGCGAAGACGATTAAAATATAGGACTGGGCGGCCGCAAAAAAGCGCGAACGGCTAAGCGGGATAGCAAAGCGGGCGGTTGCGGCAAAGCGCGCGTTATGAGAAAATTTAGAAGCGCAGTTTACAAAATGCCCAATAAAACCATTAATCTTAGAAAAATTAAAAAGGAGTTGCGGGGCGGCCTCGCGCCGGAAAGGGAACTCTCCGCTCCGCCGGAGGAAAAATTATTGATGACCGAGGAGCAAGCTCATCTCCGTGGTTTCGGCGGAACTCACCTGGCGGGAGTGGAAAAAGGAGATGGAGCAAAGATCTACTTTAACTGGCGAGCGCCCGAATTTGATTACAGTTTCGACAAGGGCTTAAACCTTCTATTCTTCGGAGTCGTGCTCATTATTGGTGGAATTGTTACGGCATTCTTCAAAAACTTTACGTTTGCCGCCCTGCTTATTCTGTCCGGCGCGCTGGTGGTTTCCTACGCTTTCAAATTGCCGCGCGAAGTCAATCTGGCCGCAACCTCGCGCGGAATCAAGGTTGGCAACCGCTTATATCTTTTTGAAGATTTGAAATCGTTTTGGATCCACTACGATCCGCCTTTCGCCAAAGAGCTGATTTTGGAATCGCGAAAGGCGTTCGTGCCGCACATCCGCGCACCGCTCGGCGACGTTGAGCCCTTGCGCCTGCGCGAAATTCTGCTACGCTTCCTCAAAGAAGACAAGCACGAGGATTCTCTTTCGGACACCATTTCCAAAACCATCGGTTTTTGAGCGTCTGACGTTGTTGCCCGGTTTGCCTTAGCGGCCAAAAACCGCAGTAGCTAGATATCACCGTCGGCATTTTGCCCTCGTCGTTCAACGGATAGGACGCGAGATTGCGGATCTCGTAATAGGGGTTCGATTCCTCTCGAGGGCGAGCGAGCAAAGCGAGCGAGAACGAGAGCACGCCAACTGCTTGGCGTGCGAGGAGGAATTGAAGACCGTAGCGATGCGCGCGGAGCAGTTGGCGACGCGCGCCGCGAGGGGCGGCCTGCGACCGAGTCGGTGGAAGCCGACAAGAGTTGTAGGCGACTCCTCTCGAGGGCGTGGTAATGTGGTAATATAGAGATAATCCAAAACACAGGATATAAAAGTGTAAAAATATGAGGGAAAAAGAATTCGGTTATCACGATAGCGGCCTGCCCGGGCCGGAGGAAGTGACTGACGAGGAAAGAAGGTTAGCCGAGAGAAGAAGAACTCCGGGTAAAAAAAGCAAAAGACAGGAGTATGTGCCGACTAAGGATATACCATCGCCCGCACCTGATCCGTTGGAACAGTTGATTGCACATGAAGAAGATGGTGAGGATGAAGATAGTGAAGAAATTTACGGAGTAAATCCGGAGTTCAGTGAGATAGAGAAACCGAGGCTTGATCCGCACTTAACGGCCGGCGACCTTGCCGAGAATATTGTAAAATTTCACGATGACACTGGCGGGGAAACCGAGCCAGACGATTCGGGCACTGCTGTGGCTGGCGAAGTTGTAAGCAAGTCGTCTAAATTTGACGGTAACGGCTCGGGCCACAAATCGCGCCGCAACTTCGGCCGGATGCCGATATCAAAAAATATCGCGCGGGAGTCAATCCGCCGCAAAGAATAGAGACCCACGGCCTTCCGGCCGTGGTGCTGCGCACTTTCAGCAATTTTGCCAAATGCGCATTCGCGCTTGGCAAAATTGCTGGGTCTATA
>CAZKCN010000099.1:0-3005 GCA_964551555.1 uncultured Candidatus Saccharibacteria bacterium
AGCTACCCTGACGCAAAAGGTGGGCGGGTGAAGAGGCGCGCTTTCCCACTCCAAGTATAGGTAATGGTAGTCTAAGACAACACTCTTAGCAACAGAAGCGGAAACGGAGTAAAAAAAGGATAAACGATATGGGAATTTGTGCTAAAATTAGCCCAAAACACTTCTTAGATTCAGAAACCGTGCGGACGCTGATGAAAAAATTGCGCGAGAACGCGTTTACCATAATCTCTTCGGCGGTAGTCCTTCTCGCCTACGGCGTTATTTTCGGCTCGTACTTCCCGAACGCCGCGGGCGGCCTCGGACACGACTACAAGCAGCAACTGCCGAATCTGCTCGCCGGATACTATTGGTTTCAGCAAAACGGATTTTTCTCAATCCCCTGGTTCAATCCGGCCCAATGCGGCGGCGTGCCGTTTTACGCCGACCCCGGCCACGGATTATACGCCATACCTCAATTCCTTGTCTTATTTTTCAACCCGGTTATTGCCGTTAAAATAACTTTCTTTCTCTTCGCTCTGGCCGGATATACCGGCTTTTATATTCTCTTAAGACGGAATTTAGCGTAGATGCCCCCTTTGCGGCGCTCGGCGCGACGCTGTTTCTCTTCAACGGATTTTACGCCTACCGCATGATTATTGGCCATCCCTTCCACGCTTTCATGCTGACGCCGCTTCTCGCTTTTTTGCTGCTCGCCGCCGAATCTTCATCGCCACAGAGGTTGTTCGCCAGAAAAAATATTTTCATCATCGCCATGGCTGGAGCGATTTTCGCCTACATGTTTCATTCGGCAATGATTCATATCATCCCGCCGATTATTCTCGCGGTGGCCGTCGTTTTACTAATCCACGCTTATCTATACGGATGGCGAAAAGAACCGTGGCTCTGCTTTGGAGCGGCGGGCATAATGGCGCTCGGACTTGCTTTCTCAAAGCTCGCCGCGTCGCTGTCGTTCCTCGCGCATTTCCCGCGCGATTATTATTCCCTGCCGGGATTCCCCAAGATTGCAGAGGCGGCGAGCATAGCTTTCCAGTCTCTATTTTTAAGGCCGCCCGCGGGGCAAGCCATGAGCAGTATTGCGAACTCCCAATGGGCCATCGGCCGGCACGAATTGGAGTTTGGCGTAACGCCGTTTCCGCTCGCCGTCCTTTTAATCGCGGCGGTCTTCTATTTTTACCGACTGGCGAAAAAGCAAAGCACATTCGTTTGGTCCAGCCGCGCAGTTGTCTATATAAGCGTTATTACCCTGCTTCTTTTAATACCGCTGGTTTTAAACTTCTACGCTCCGGCGTGGAATAAGTTTCTGAAAAGTCTTCCGCTTATCAAAAACAGCAGTCTCCTACTGCGTTGGTTTGCCGCCTATATTCCGGTATCCATACTTGCGGCCGCACTCGTCCTCAATTCTTGGCGATCAGCCAGAAAATATGCCGCGTGGTTTGCCGCGGCATCAATAATTTTTATCGTCGGCTACCAGTTTCGGGAAGACCGCGCTTACTATGACGGGCAAAAGTACGACGGGCGGGTAATAAACTCCGCCTATGAACGGGCAAAGTCTTCTCGCGCCGCCGTGCCCATCAAGGCAGTGGCAATATATGATCCCGAAGAGGGCCCCGATCCGACCCGAGGGCAAAACGATATGATGGCTGCTGGATTCTCGCAGCTCGCCTGCTACAACGCGATATTCGGCTACCGGCTTGAATGGTTGCCCCTCGGCGATCTTCATCCGGGTCCCGCTTTTGAAGCCACCGGCGGGCATTTCAATATAAAAAATCCGGCCTGCTACGTTTTCCCGAAAGAAAACAACTGCCGGCCGGGGGATCATTTTGAAGCCAGCCAGCGCGCCGACGCTGAAAAGTTTTTGCAATACAAACCTTATCCGTTTGCGAAGTCCGCTCTCCAGAAATTTGCTGACGCCGTCAATATGATTTCCCTGCTATTACTATTATCCATTTTAATTCATTCCGCTGTCTCGCTGACGAAGAGAGCCGTCTTGCCTAGCAGAAAGAGATAAATTCGGGACATAAACCACAAAAGAAAATAGGCATCGTTCTGGATGCCGTTGTGGGTTGGTCCGCCGCCAGCCCTGGTTACAGGCGTAGCGGTGCGGTAATCATCCGCCGGGTGTCGGTAAGCGCGAAGTTGGCCGCCGGGCTGGGCCAGTCGATCACGCCCGCACGCAAAAGGTATGAGAAGGCGGAACTTGATCTGGCCGGGATGCCATCAGTACTAAATATCTGATGGAGCCCCACACCGGACGTCCAGGCGGACGTGGCCACCGTCACCGCCCTGATGCTAACGGTGCCCTCCATGTCACCGAACGAGATCGTCACTGTAACCGGCACAACATCGAGGATCGGGATACCGTAGCCAGGATCGCTGATCGAGATCGACATGCCGCCCATGAGGGCGGACACGCCATCCGCCGCCGTTTTTGCGCAATCGCCCACGTGGGCCAGCGCAGGCGGCGGCGAGAACGACACAAACGCGAGCAACAACAGGGCCAGAACGAGCCAGGGTCGCCTCATAAGAGGCCTCCTTTCTCGCGGGACGGGCAAGACCCGCCCTGTTTCTGCCATCCTCTGCGACGGCATTGGGTCAAAAGTAGCATACTGACTGAAACGTGTCAATATCCACTGTACTTGTATATGTCCACAGCGAGGGTATATTAGGAAACCGGCGCTTGAAAAAATAGTTCAAAAGTTATAAGCTACGTAACGCGGGATGGACGAGCAGTACGTCGTGAGGCTCATAGGAAACCTGTGACCCGGAGTGGTAACATTCCGTGGAAAAATCTCCGAAATTGCTGGGAACCCGTTAGAGCCCTTGCTGCCACAGCGGAACTCTAAAGAGTAAACGTAACGGCCTGAAAAAGTAAGGGATTCGGCTATCAGCAGCCAAGCTCCGATGTAAGGTCGGAGAAGGTTCAGAGACTATAATGGGGAGCCTCCCCCGTGGAGCATGGTATAGTCCGTGCCCTTCAGAAATGGAGGGGTTAAGCAGAACCTCAA
>CAZKCN010000100.1:0-2969 GCA_964551555.1 uncultured Candidatus Saccharibacteria bacterium
TGGCGATGACGCTGGCGAAAAGAAGCCCGCCGATGACAAAAAGAGTCAGCATCATGACCAAAATCGTGGCCGCGGCCAGCCAGCCGTTTCTTTTAAACGAAGTCCAGGCCTGGGCGAATACTCTTTTTAAAGTCGTTACTGAAGCCATATCAGTAAATTTTTAGCTTTGAGTTTTGATTTTTGTTTTTTTTTTTATGTATTTCCCTTTTTCCTCATCCCTTATCACCGCGCCTTTCTCCATGGAGATAACCCTCCGACCGAGATGATCCACGACTTGTTTATCGTGGGTGGCCAAAATTACCGTGGTGTTGAGCTCGTTGATTTTCTCAAGGAGCCGCACTATTTCCCAGGTATTCACCGGATCAAGATTGCCGGTCGGCTCATCGGCCAAAAGCACATCCGGCTGGTTGATAATCGCGCGGGCGATGGCTACTCTTTGCTTCTCGCCGCCCGAAAGCTCATGGGGAAAATTATCGCGCTTATCGGCAAGATCCACAAGTTCCAGGGCCTCGGTTACGTTTGCGGCTATGTCTTCGTCGCTTCGCCCCGCGGCTTCCATGGCAAAAGACACATTTTCGTAGGCTGTTTTACCGGAGAGCAATTTATAGTCCTGGAACACCATGCCCACCCGGCGTCGCAAACGCGGGAGTTGGCGTGAAGGGAGACTTGCAACTTCCGTGCCGTCAAAAAAAATTTGGCCCGCGGTCGGTTTTTCCTCGGCGATCAAGAGTTTCAGCACGGTTGATTTGCCGGCGCCCGACGGCCCGACGAGCGACACGAACTCTTTCGGCGCAATTTGAAAAGTAACGTCCCTTAGGGCGACAGAAGCCGTGGAGTAAATTTTGGAAACATTGTCGAAATGGATCACAGTGAGCTGGTTGAGTGAATTAAGTAAATTAAGCAAGTTAAGTCCAAGAGCGCCATCATGCTTAATTCACTTAACTCGCTTAATTTACTTAACTTGCTTTAACTCTTCGGCGATAAACCCGTCCAAATCCCCGTCCAGCACCGCTTGGGTGTTGGATGTTTCATGCCCGGTGCGATGGTCTTTTACCAGCTGATAGGGATGCAGCACGTAAGACCTGATTTGGCTCCCCCATTCTACGGCTACCGCTTCTCCTCTCATCCGCGCCGTTTCGCCTTCCTGCTCTTTGACTTTTTCCTGATAAAGCTTGGCGGCGAGCATCTTCATCGCCGTTTCGCGGTTTCTGTCCTGGGAGCGTTCGGCCTGGACGGCAACTTGTATTTTGGTGGGAAGATGGGTCAGCCGCACCGCGGTTTCGCGCTTGTTGACGTTCTGTCCGCCCGGCCCGGATGACTTGAAAAAATCAATCTGGATTTCCTCGGGTTTGATTTGCACTTCATCCGGCGCGACAAAGTCAGGCATCACTTCCACCAGAGCGAATGAAGTGTGGCGGAGCGACTTTGCCGAAAAGGGCGAGATTCTTACCAAACGATGGACGCCATTTTCTTTTTTCAGCAACCCGTAGGCAAACTCGCCTTTTACTTCCACTGACGCGTTCTTTATACCCCAGCCTGACGGCCCCTGCATCTCGCCGTAGTGTTCGTGGAGTGTTCGGATTTTAAAACCTTTCTTCTCGGCCCAGCGTTCATACATCCTTTTCAGCATTGCCGCCCAATCTTCCGAATCTTTGCCGCCGGCGCCGGAAAAAACGGCGAGAACCGCGTTGCCGCGATCGTACTTGCCCGGGAATTTCAGCTCGGTTTCCGCGAGGACAACGGATTTTTCCAATTCGGCGTATTGTTTTTCAAGATCCTTTCGCGATTTTTCGTCGTCGGCCGCCGAGGAAATTTCTTGGAGCGCTTCAACATCGCGGATCATGGCCTCAATTCGCGCCGTTTCTTTCTTTAGGCCGGCCAATTCTTCGCTTTTCTCCTGGGCTTTTGGGCGATTACTCCAGAAATCGGGTTCGGCCATTTCTTTTTCAATGATCGCTGCTTTCCCCCTTTTGCCGGGGAGGTCAAAGACGGTCCGCAAGATCGCGGAGCTTAGTCAGCAGTCCGGAAATTTTCGCCTCAAGCTCATCCATCAAAACCACTTTAGCATAAAGTCGCTATTTTACAAAATGATTTGGTATGATACTTTGAGTTATAAAATACCAATATCTGCGTCTATCCGCATATTGATCCGCGTTGATCAGCGTGATACCTACGCGGATTCTCGCGGATAGCAACGCGGATTAACGCTGATATTCCCTAATTTCGTAATTCAGGGTATGGTAAGTTCTTACGAGTATCGGTTAAGCGGCCTAAAGTCGCAAAGGAGGGTGATATGTATCAACTGCCGCAGCTTTCTAAAGTCAAAGGTCTCCATCACGGTTTTTCGGAACGGAGCGCGGCAATATGGGCTTTCGTTTCGGCGCTCGCGAAGATACAGCTCGCAATCGCCAAAATTTCGCGCGCCGGGTTCACGGTTCTTTCCGGCTTGAAAACGGCATCGGCATGGCGCCGATGCAGAAAAACGGCGAAGGAGTGGCGGTTGTTACGCCGGGGCACGCCGGCCGAGGAGCGGCCAACCCGGATTACGCTATAAAGTGCGAGGCCATGATTACATCCTCGGCGGAGCTTTTGTTGCTTCTCCCGGCGGCGGATTGCGCCATGATCATCCTTTATGATCAAGTCCGCCGCATTCTCGGCCTAGTCCACGCCGGGCGGGAGTCCGCTATGCGCGGCATCGCCTCAACTACGCTCCGCACTATGGGGCTTCTGTTCGGTTCCAGCCCGAGGCAGGTCATTGCCGGGATGGGGCCGGCTATCCGCCAGCCATCCTATGTTCTTGACACTTTCCCCCCTGCCGAGGAAGCCGGATCGCCATGGCGGGATTTCTGCCGGGTGCGGCCCGGCGGTGTTGAGGTTGATTTTACCGGCTTTACCAAGAGACAGCTTGCCGATGCCGGAGTGAATCCGGGCAATATTGAAGACTGCGGCGTTGACACTTTCACCGATAC
>CAZKCN010000101.1:0-2281 GCA_964551555.1 uncultured Candidatus Saccharibacteria bacterium
CGTTTGAACCTCCGGTCATGCGCACCGCCGAGAAGATGTAGCCTTTGGTGCCGATCTCCTTGGTCTGGGCCGCTCCCGGATCGTTAACGCCGCGAGCCAAAGTCGCCGATCCGATGGATAGGGTTGAGTTTAAGGTAATCGGACTGCCGACGATCGGCAGAGTGCCGCTTACCGTCGCCGAGCCGGCGTCAACCGCAACCACGGCGAGCTTAAGTATAGAGCCGCCGTCGGAGCCGGAAGTCGGACGGTTAAGAGCAACGGTAATCGTTTTGGAAGTCCCGGCTTTAACCGTGAACTTCTGGTTCAAGACCGCTTGATGGTTGGAGTTCAGAGTCTTGGACAAGCCGATTTGCAAGCCATCCTCATCCAAGAGAACCACCCCGTTAACCGATGAATCGGCCGCCGGGCCTTGGCGCTCCACGGTAACATTGTTAACCGTGATATCGCCGTCGGCCGAGGCCGTAAGGGTGAACTTGGTAGCCGGAACGCGCGAAGCGCTCAATGGCGCAAGCGAGTCGCCCGGCTGGGTTGCGGCCGAAACACTCAAGCCGGTTCCCGCTGGGACCGGAGCCGGTGTGGCGCCCGGTGAAGTAACAGGACTTGGACTCGGAGCTGGCGCGCCAGCCATAAGCATATCGTATTTAGCGCGGCTCCTTGAGCCGAAGTAACCGGCCGTTGGGCTTACGCCATTTGCCGCTTGCCATTTGGAGACAGCGGCTTTGGTCAGCGATCCGAAGAAGGTGGTTTCGCTGCCCGGTGAACCGGCGCCGCTAGCGGCAACTTGAGCGCCGCCTGCGCCGTTAAGATACTGCTGGAGGCATTTAACGTCATCACCGCTCGCAGCCCCTTGAAAGAGATCGCGGGTGAAGGCGCATTTGCCTGCCGGAACCGTTCCTCCGCCCTGCGCGGCGATAAGCGCATTCAATTGCGCCGTAAGCGCAGCGATACTAGCCTGCAGTTCCGCAATGGTAACGGCAGATGCGATCTGCGGAACAAACACGCCCGCGCCGGAGAGTAAAACGGCTGTGGAGAGCGACACGACGACTCGCGTCATCCTGCCGCCGAAGAAAGTTAGTTTACTCATGGTTTAACTAATGACAACCCCGACATGCGAGCTCGTGAGCTTGCATCCCGGGAATTAATCCATCGCTGCAGTCTGCGTCGACGACTTTAATACTTTTGCATTTTTGGCAACACGCAGCTGACAACGACGAATCTTTAACCAATAACCAATTAACGATAATCTTGAATCAATTTTTACATGCCATGGGTGAAGAGTCGAGCTATCAACTCCAATCTTCCCCGCAAAAGAGCCGACAATCTTTAACCGTAAGCTGTCATGATCAATTTCTACAGCCGGCGATCGCAAGCTCTTCTGCGAGGAAAATGAAGACCGACCGCGCCCGAAACCCTTCGCCGAAGCGGGAAGTAGCAATAGATGAGAATGATATTACCCGTGGAATTGTCAAAGTCCTGGAAGGCCTGCAAAGACAGTAAGTTGCTGTCCGCGTTTTAAGCCATTACTCGCCAGCTTGCCAGTGTAACAGCCTAAAACCCAACCCGCAACTTGACTTTCCAAACTAAAGTTTTTTAGTAACCGCGCGCCCAAAATCAAAAACCAAGTCTTTTGATCGTCTGCAAAAGCTGGCGGGGTCGCGAAACACTGCGGTAATTATACTCCGGCCGCGAAGCAATACAAACAGGCAAGTGTGGATAAGTTAAATAGCCGCAAAAAAGGCTTAAAGAAAGGCAATTACTCAAAGATTAAGAAAGGTGAACTTAAAAAACCCCTTCTTTATTCAGGAGGGGTTTTGGTTTCTCGGCCCTCGGATGCGGGGGAGGGAGTTATTGTGCATAACTTATTGTTTGTCCAGCCTGCCCTCGGCTTCGCTTCGGCCCGCCCTCGGCCAAGCCGGGGCGACCCGTCCTCGACCGAGTCGGGACGAGGTCGGGAGGCCGGGGAATACCCCGCAGTTTTGCTGCGGGGATGAATGGCAACAAACAAATAACCCCCTCTTTTTCGCGCCGGGCGCGCCACGTGATATTCCTGTTAGCCGTTCCATCTGCTTTCAATTACACCTACTGTCTCCTCGGCGGCCGAAAAGGAGGGGTGAACTGGAGATACCGCCGAGCTTATGCTCTGCGGGGCTCCATATTCATTTCCTATCCACACCTCTGCAAAATAGTCCTTGCAAACCGGAAGATTGAGTTTAAAATGAAGCCATGGATAAAAAATACCTCATCACTGCGCTGATTGCCATTGCCATTCTCGGCGCGGGCT
>CAZKCN010000101.1:2291-2965 GCA_964551555.1 uncultured Candidatus Saccharibacteria bacterium
ATAGCCCCCTCTTTTTCGCGCCGGGCGCACTATGCAATGTTCCTGTCAGCCCTTCCATAGATGTCTATACGCACGCATGTTTCTGCGGTTACCGAATACTTTTATCCAGGACGTCTCTCGGACATCTCTCGGACATTGTCTAGGACATTATCTCGGACATTAAAAAACAGCTAAAAAGCTGTAAAATCATCTAGGACATCTTCTTGGACATTTTAATGTCCGAGATAAGCATGCCGTGAATTACGATACGAAATTTACTTGGTATTTCGTAACTCAAGGTAAGCATAGGTAGTCCAGCGGTTGTCGCCTTCTCTTCTCACCAGTCCGCAGCTGGCCAGATGCCATAAATCGCGCTGGAGAGTTTTTTCATTGATGTCTTTAAACACTGCCCTAATATCGCCTATTTGAACAGACTCTTTACCTTTGAGATATTCAAGAATTTTTTCCTGGCGCTCGCTTGGTGATTCCGCGAGCGCTGGCCCAGAATCCCCTTCTTCTCTCTTGCTCTCTGGCTCACTCTTCCCGCGGAAAATTTCCGAATCGGCCACGAAATCGCGGATGCGGCCGTAGGCGCCGGCGACTTTAGCTGCGTTCTCGTGAGCTATAAAGCCCTGACTGCCCGCAAAGTAAACCAGCTCCATCGCGCCCGAAAGATCGGCCATAAGTTCTTCGGC
>CAZKCN010000102.1:0-2934 GCA_964551555.1 uncultured Candidatus Saccharibacteria bacterium
GCTTATTTTACTTAACTTGCTTAATTCGCTTAACCAGCTCCGCCACAATGACTCTCCCGCAGATGAAGCACAAAGAACAACGCCTCGCTGTTTTCATTGACGTTCAGAACATGTACCATTCGGCGCGGAACCTCTATGGCGCGCGGGTTAATTTCAAGGAAGTGGTTGAGGCCGCGGTTGCCGGGCGGAAGCTTATTCGTTCCTTCGCCTACGTCGTCCGCACCAAGACCGGCGAGGAAAAAGCTTTTTTTGACGCTCTGACCAAAGAGGGCATTGAGGCGCGGATAAAAGATCTGCAGGAGTTTTACGGCGGAGCCAAAAAAGCCGACTGGGACGTGGGTATGGCCATTGACGCCGTAAGAACGGCAGACATTGTTGACACCATAGTCATCGTTTCGGGTGATGGGGATTTTTTGCCGCTCGCGGATTACCTTAAGGGGCGCGGCCGGAGAGTGGAGGTAGTCGCTTTCGGCCGGACAGCTTCGCAAAAAAGCAAAGAAGCCGCCGACGATTTTCTGGATTTGGAGGAGGCGAAGCAAAAATTTTTAATGCCGAGCCGCCGCTTGATGCGGCGCACGGTAAGTTAGGGATAATCAAAAACACGGTCGCAAATAATCAAATAACAAGAGGGCTTTGCCTCCAGACTCCTAGATTTGTTTCGCGGCCTAAGGCGGAACGAGGTCTAACGTCTGGGGGGAAGGCCTCAAAAGAGGAATGACCCCGCAAAAATTTCATACCCGTCTCGGATCGCGCGAGCTTACGGTTGAACTGACGCCCTTGGCCGGCCAGGCCAACGGCCGCGTTTTGGTGCGTCTCGGCGACACCACCGTTCTTGTAACGGCGGTGATGTCCAAGAAACCGCGCGAGGGCGGAGATTATTTTCCGCTCACCGTGGACTACGAAGAAAAATACTACGCCGCGGGAAAAATACTCGGTTCGCGCTTCATCAAACGCGAGTCGCGCCCGTCCGAAGAAGCCATCCTGGCCGGGCGGCTTATTGACCGCACCATCCGGCCGCGCTTTGATCTCGGCATAAGAAACGAGGTCCAGGTAATTGCCACAATTCTTTCGCTTGACGATGAAAACGATGCGGATATGCCGGCTCTTCTCGGCGCGTCGCTGGCTTTATCTTTATCGGACATACCCTGGAACGGCCCGGTGGCCGGAGTGCGCATCGGGCGTAAGGACGGCAACTGGGTGGTGAGCCCGTCGTTTGGCGAGCGAATCGGGTCGGAGATGGATCTGGTCGCATCCGGCGATGCCGACAAAATAAATATGATTGAAGCCGGAGCCAGAGAAATGCCGGAAAGCGCCATTGTTGAGGCGTTGGAAACCGCCGAGCGCGAAATAAAGAAACTCATCGCCTTTGAGCAGGAAATCATTTCGGCTAATCCGCCGATAAAAACCTCGGTGCCGTTAATGACTTCTTCCGGGCCGCTTCGCCAAGCTCTCACTAAAAACTTTGCGGCAAAGATCGGAGAGGCTATGTGGCACGAGGACAAAACGGAGCGCAGTCAAAGGCTTGCTTTGCTGAAAGAAGAGTGGCGCGATTATGCGCGGAAGGAATCCGCCGAGTCCTCCCCGGCGGAAATTGAATTTCTTTGGGAAAGCGAACTTGATGCCGTACTCCACCACAAGATCCTTGACCAAGGCCAGCGTCCGGACGGCCGCAAAACCGATGAGTTAAGACCGATAACCGCCTTAGCCGGCTTCCTGCCGCGCGTCCACGGTTCGGGCCTTTTCATCCGCGGGGAGACACAGGCTCTATCGTCGCTGACGCTCGGCTCGCCCGGGGACGAGCAGATTATAGAAGGCATGGAAATCCGCGGAAAACGCCGCTTCATGCACCATTATAACTTCCCGCCTTACTCCACCGGCGAGGTTAAGCCGTTAAGAGGCCCGGGAAGACGCGAAATAGGGCATGGGGCCCTTGCCGAGCGGGCTATTTTACCTTTGATACCGCCGCGGGAGGAATTCCCGTACACCATCCGCATTGTTTCGGAAATTCTTTCCTCCAACGGTTCATCGTCCATGGCCTCGGTTTCAGGATCGGTTCTGGCCCTGATGGACGGCGGAGTGCCGATAAAAAAGCCGGTGGCCGGCATCGCCATGGGTCTCGTGATGCGCGACGACAAAAACTACAAAATTCTCACCGACATTCAGGGACCGGAGGATCACTATGGCGATATGGACTTCAAAGCCGCGGGCACGGCCGAGGGTGTTACCGCGCTCCAGATGGACGTAAAAGTTGACGGCGTTACCGTGGAGATGCTGGAACGCACTCTAGCTCAAGCCAGGGAGGCGCGGCTTGCAATTCTTAAAATCATGACTGAAGCCATTCCCGAACCGCGCCCTAATCTTAGCCCCTACGCTCCGCGGATAACCATTCTCAAGATTGATCCGGAAAAAATCGGCGCGCTCATCGGTCCGGGGGGCAAGATGATCAACGGCATCATCGCCGAGACCGGTGTCGCCATTGACATTGAGGACGACGGCACGGTTTTTGTAACCTCGGAAAAGGAAAAAGGCATGGAGCAGGCCCTGCGGCTGATAAAACAAATTACCCGCGAATACAAGCCGGGCGAGATTTTAGACGGCACGGTCTCGCGCCTGTTTGACTTCGGAGCCATGGTGGAAGTCGGCCCCAAACAAGAGGGCCTCGTGCATATCTCCGAGCTTGCCCCGTGGCACGTAAACCGCGTGGAGGACGTGGTCAAAATCGGCGATAAAATCCAAGTCGCGGTTAAAAACATTGACGACCAAGGACGGCTTAACCTTTCGCTAAAGAGCGTCCCCGGACGCTACTCGGAAGAGGATATGGCTAAAGCCGCCGAAAACTCCGAGCATCGTTTTCCGAGCCGCAATCGCGGGGCCAACGAAAGATTTACTCCCGGCCGAAACACGCGGCCTCGTCCCTACGGACGCCGTTAGTAG
>CAZKCN010000103.1:0-2896 GCA_964551555.1 uncultured Candidatus Saccharibacteria bacterium
CATGACCCGCGTCGGCGGAGGCCCGTTTCCGACCGAACTCGGCGGGCTTAAGTCGGAGCGATGGTGCAACGATCCGAGCACAACGGCAGAGGTTGAAGCCGAGCGGCACCCGGAGGCGTCGGTGAATAGCGGGGACCCATTCCTCCAAGGCATCGGCATCCGCCGAGCCGGCGGCGAATACGGTGCTACGACCAAGCGTCCGCGCCGGGTCGGGTGGTTGGATCTTCCACTGCTCCGCTACTCCAAGCGCCTGACCGGCCCGAAAGTCGTACTGACCAAGCTTGATGTTCTGGATAGGTGCGAGTTTGTCAGGATCTGTAATCGCTACTCCTACCAAGGCCCCGACTACGCCGTTGGCGAGCTTGAGCTCCGCAAAGGCTGCGTCCTCAAGACGGCGATTCCTGACAACCACATAATGCGCCACTGCGTGCCGGACTACGGGACGTTTGACGGCTGGCGCGAAGACATCCGCCGCACGAGAACCTTTGCCGGTTTGCCGAAGCGGCTCAAGGACATTATCCGCTATGTCGCCGGCGAAGCGGGCCTCGACGTCATGATGCTCTCGGTCGGACCCGACCGCGAGGAGACCATCGTGATGTAACAGGCCGCTAAAACCGAAAACCGCCGACAGGCGCCATCGCGCCCGGCGGCGAACATAGACTCACCAGCAGAGCGAGCGCCCCGATGGTTTTTTATTTGATTGTCAAGAATATCCTAGGGCTTGCTCGGGAGATGAATGGCAACAAACAAATAACCCCCTCCTTTTCGGCCGCAGAGGAGGTAGTAGGCGTAATTGAAAGCAGGTGGAAGGGCTGACAGGAACATTGCATGGTGCGCCCGGCGCGAAAAGGAGGGGGTGAACTGGAGATACCGCCGAGCTCTGCTCTCTGGAGCTCCATGTTCATTGAAAGCTTTTTGGTGCCTTCAACGACCTAATCTTTATCATGCTGTGTGGCATGCCAGTCCATGAAGCGCTTTCGATGCTTGTTGATGGACCAGCTGTTATCGTCTTTGAACAGGAGCGGGTATAAAGCCCGGAACTTTTCGAGCGCCTTGTTTGAAGCATGCGGAAACCCGAGTGGCAGGGTCTTATTATACGTTTCTGCAAAACTGGAAAGCGACGTCAGCGCCTCATTTAGTTGCTGCTGCATGTCGGGCCGTTTCATAAAGTAAGAGTACCACGAATTGCCCGAAAATCAAAGCCGGTTCCAAAGCGAAAAACCACCGCGTTCGGCGGTGGTTTTTCGGGGCATCTAATATACTAGACGCGCTTCACGTTTTTTGCGGCGAGCCCCTTCTCACTCTCGACAACTTCAAAGGTCACGGCATCGCCGATCTGAAGTTCGTCGTATGACACGTCGACGAGATCGTTGGAGTGAAAGAAAAGATCCTTTGCTTCGCCTTCGCGAGCAATGAACCCAAAACCTTTCTCCGTCTTCGTCTTGATAGTTCCTGTCCCAGTCATAGCTATCAACTTACCTTGTTACATTTCAAACCGACCTATACGCCTAAGTTTATACTACACCATCTCTCAATTATTTACCAGTCCACCTCGTACAATGCGGCTGGCGGCCGCGGTTCGGCCGCCCCGATGGGACAAACCTCGCCTTCGGCAGGGACCTCCCGAGGTAAGACCGTCCTCCGAGAGAAGCTTATATCCATCGGCGGACGCGGCGGCGGTAGGTGCGGTATTCCCCGTCGAAACGCTCCTCAAGATAGCGCTCCTCGCGCCGGATCACTCCGCAGTGCATGAGGCCGAGGAGGAACGGCAGGAGCGCTAACGGCCAGAGGGCGTCTGCGGCAAAGGCGATGCCAGCGTAGATGAGCGTGAAAGCAAGGTACATCGGGTTCCGCGTATAGCCGTAGAGGCCGCCCGTGACGATTGTTTCCACCGGTTTGAACCGCGGATCAACGTGCGCCGCACGGAGCATGCGCACGGCCAAGATGATAAGCAGCACGCCCGCAACCACAAGCGGCAGGCCTACGCCAAGTCCGACCCAGAACCGGCCAAAGATTGCGAGTGGCATGAGGAAATGCAGGATGATGCCGGCCGCGAGGAAACCAATGTAGAGGCGCGGTGGTTTTGCAATGGGTTTTACGGTCGAGGTCTCGGGCATAGATTTATTCTCCTGACTTTCCTGCCCGATCTTGCCTCTACTCGTGCACAGTGGCTGCGGGCAGGGACTCCCCGAACTACAAACCTTCGGGTTGAGTGCGGGGCAAGCGAACCTGGCGCGCGGTCTCCCGCACAAAACTCGGGGGCTAGGAATCGAACCTAGATTCCATGGTCCAGAGCCATGTTGCCTACCGTTAGCAGACCCCCGAGTTTTGCGCGGGACAGGCGGCGCGCGGCGAGACTACCGATTGCTCCACCCCGGCAATGCACGAAAATCATAGAATAAAAAGCTCTCGAAATCAACAAAAAAACCGCGTTCTTGCGGTCTGGCTTTGGCACTGCACCTCGTCGGGCGGCCGGGAACAGGAAGTTACTCACCGCTCGTCCATGGGCTGCCACCAGCTCAGTCGCGGCGGCAGTTTGGCGAGAACAGCATTCCTAATTTCCCCTGCCATCGCTTGCGCCGCCGGCCTGTCCCAGATTGGGGGCACAAAACGGGATAGAGAAGTAGTCTCCCCTCCGCACTTGGGACACCTACTGCCCTCCGCTCCCGCCCCGCGAATTTCGTCGCACGCGAGACAAATCCGGGCTTCACTTGCTTTCATCCTCCCCTCCTCTCGCCCTTTTAGGCGATGCTATGAGCTGCTTTGCCCCGCGCCTTTCTAATATCCTGCGGAAAGGCATGGGGCTTACTTGTCCGCCCAAGTTTTGCCTATGCCTAGGAGTGGAATTGGACCACTGACTTCCGCTTTACTTGCCCGCCCACCTTTCCTTTTGCTT
>CAZKCN010000104.1:0-2859 GCA_964551555.1 uncultured Candidatus Saccharibacteria bacterium
GAAGTAGCCGGCCGCGAGAAAAAAGCGGCGAGGCGAAAAGTCAGCTCTTCCAAGCTCGCCTCCGCCGCGGCCAAGAAGGGTGTCAAGGCCCGCTACGCCCCAAGCGAAAAGGCCATGCGGAATATGCTGAAAAGCACACTGAAAAAAGGCGACATCCTTCTCATGATGGGCGCGGGATCAATTTGGGAGGCAACTAAAAAACTGATGCGCTATGCTGCTCAATAAATACAAACATATCTCTTTTGATTTGGACGGTACACTCGTACACACCGTCAGGGATTACCGGCACACCGTCATCCCCAAAGTCGTGAGCCAACTCGGCGGAACGGTAGGAAACCCGACTGCAGTTGATAAATTCTGGTTTGAGCCGGGACGAGATGAGACTATCAAAGCTGAATTTGGCATCGCGCCAGCCGATTTCTGGCCGCTATTTCGCCGGATTGACACTCCGGAAGCGAGAGCCGCCAACACCCGCGCCTATGAGGACTCGGAGACAACTTTAATAAAGATTAAAGAGAGCGGTAAATTGATTTCCATCATCACCGGAGCCCCCCATTGGGTAGCTAAAATGGAGTTGGAAAAACTTAATGGCGCCCCGTTTGATTTCTTCATCCCGCTAGCTGACAGTCGCTACGCCGAGAAGCCCCATCCCGAAAGCTTGCACTTCGTTATGGCCGAACTAAAGACCAGCCCGAGCGAAACAGTATATATTGGCAACAGCAACGACGACGCCATCTATGCTAAGAAGGCCGGTGTGGACTTTATTTACCTCGAAAGAAAAGAGCATGAATTCGGACTACGTGATAAAGCCGTCGGTGTTATTCATTCATTGCACGAACTATTTGCCGACGTTGGAAATTAGGTCAATTAGACATTAGAAATTCGCTCATTTATAATCTCCTCATGCCCGAACAGCAGAACAAAGTTAAACCGGCCATCATCGTTGTAGTTTCAATCCTAATTATCGCCGCCTCCTTCGGCGGCGGCGTTTATGTCGGCTACGAGCGTCGGCCGGCCATTGAGAGGGTCAAAGGCGTCCTCGGCCAGGAAACGCAAAAACCCCAAGAAGTGGATTTCAGCCAGTTCTGGGAGATCTGGTCTCGCCTTGAGTCAAAATACGTGGACCGCGACAAAATTGATCGCCAAAAACTCATCTACGGAGCGGTTACAGGCATGGTCAAAGCTCTTGGCGATCCGCACACCGTCTTTTTCCCGCCGGTGCAGGCCCGGCAGTTTCAGGAAGACGTTCGCGGAAACTTCGGGGGCATAGGAGCCGAGATTGGCATCCGCAAGGATATATTGACCGTAATTTCTCCGCTCAAAGGTTCGCCGGCCGAGCGTGCCGGGCTCAAGGCCGGAGACAAAATTCTCAAAATCAACGCCACCACCACCGACGGCCTCGCTCTTGAGGAAGCAGTGGGTTTCATCCGCGGCGAAATCGGCACCGACGTAACTCTCGCCATATTTCGCGAATCATTCAATGAGCCTAAAGAATTCAAAGTAACCCGCGAAAACATAGTTATCCCCATCTTGGACACCGCCGAGAAGGGCGACGGAATCTTCTATGTCCATCTTTTGAACTTCAACGAAAAATCCCCGCAGGAGTTTACCAAAGCCGTGCGCGGGTTCCTGCTTTCCGGGAACAAAAAAATCATTCTGGACCTGCGCGGCAATCCGGGAGGATATTTGAGCGCGGCCGTTGAAATAGCTTCGTGGTTCATCCCGCCCGGGGAGCTGGTCGCCCGCGAAAAGTTTGCCGACGGCAGCGAAACGCCGTACCGCAGTTCCGGCCGGAGATCGCTCGAAAACGTGCCGACGGTGGTGCTGATCAATCAAGGGTCGGCCTCGGCTTCGGAAATACTCGCCGGGGCTCTTAGCGACATCCGCGGCGTGAAACTCGTCGGCGAAAAAACCTTCGGCAAGGGCTCGGTGCAGGAAGTTGAAGACCTCCGCGGCGGATCATCCTTGAAAATAACCATTGCCAAGTGGCTCACGCCCAATGGCACATCCATTGACGAAAAAGGGCTTGAGCCGGATATTAAAGTTGAGATAAAAAACGGGGACGCTGAAAACGGAAAAGATATTCAGCTGGAGAAAGCTATTGAAGTGCTTAAGAGCTTATAGCTAACTATGAATGGCCAATGGAAAGGAGAGCGGTGATTAAAGTGTTCGGCCAAGTTCAGGGCGTTCTCTTCCGCCACAGCGCCAGGATGCGCGCCGAACGCCTCGACATAACCGGTTTGGTGAAGAATGACAACGGCGGATCGGTAGTAATAATCGCCGAGGGCGGGGAAGAATCGCTAAATCAATTCATTGAGTGGTGCCGGCATGGCCCGCCGCTCGCTTCGGTTGATGAACTTAAAATAGAGTGGCAAGGTGCAACGGGGGAGTTTAAGGATTTTGAAATCTTGTGAGGAAGTTAAAAAAATTTTCTGACGCCACTATCACGATAAAGGAGCTAAAAGACCGCGCCTGGAAATTTCAGCGCGAGCGCGGCTGGTATCCGCCCGACCGATCACTAGCCGTTTCCATAGCTATAGAAGCCGCTGAGCTGCTTGAGCACTTTCAATGGGACGACTATGCCAAAAAGCCGGATCACCGGTCGGGAGCGATTGAGGAGCTGGCTGACGTTATAATCTACTGTTTGCAGCTCGCCAGCCGCGAAAAAATAGATATCGCCCAAGCCGTCCACAAGAAAATGAAGCATAATGAGGAAAAATATCCAGCGCACCTCTTCAAGGGAAACACCAAAAAAGAGGTAAAAAAATATTACCAAATAAAGCAAGCCTACCGTCAAAAGAGAAAATGAAAGTCATTCTTTCCAAAGAAGTGCCTAAGCTCGGACACACCGGCGACGTC
>CAZKCN010000105.1:0-303 GCA_964551555.1 uncultured Candidatus Saccharibacteria bacterium
AGTGTCATTGTAACTCGTAGCCGTGGTGCTCGGGACGATAGCGCTGAACGAAGCTTCTCCGGTTTTTTTGCGGTAGACCGTGTAGTAACTGACGTTTGACGAAGGCGTCCAGCTTAAACTGATAGACACCGACGAGCCGTCGCATGCCGGTGCGGCCAGCGACAGAACCGGAGCTGAAGGCGGAGCGCAGTTTAAGGTTGTAACCGATTTCGGCGCGCCGGAAGAAGACGTCCCGCCCGGACCAACCGAGCGTATTTCATAAGAGTATAAAGTCAGGTTGCTGACAGCTTTATCCTGATAGGT
>CAZKCN010000105.1:313-2791 GCA_964551555.1 uncultured Candidatus Saccharibacteria bacterium
GCAACTTCAGCCAGCGGCGTTGCGTCGCGGTAGATCTGATACTTATTTGTATTAGTCGTCTTGGTCCAAGAGAGGTTCACCGCCGGACTGCCCCCCGGCAGACAAACAGAACTGGGAGTGGACAACACTGTAGCCGTTGGCGGAGTGCAATCAACTGAAGTTTTAGTTACTGAATTGGAGGCAACTGATCCGCCGTTGCCTATCGCCGAAACTTTGTAAGTGTAAGAAACGCCGATTTCAACATTGGGGTCCTGCGACGTCGTGGCGGTGCTCAATACATTCCAGAGTACCTTCGCGCCGGTGGCATTATTGGTGCGTTCAATAGTGTAGTAAAGGACGTTGTCGGACGGCGTCCAGCTAAGAGCCATCTGCGAGTCGCCGCTGACGCAAACTGCATCAACAGTCAAAATCGGCGCCGGCGACGGCAGAGCCGCCGCCGAACAGTTGGCAGTGACCGAGACCTGATTGGAGCCGAGTGTCGCAAAAACACCCTTGGCATCAACGCGGTAAGTGAAAGTTTCGCCGTTGTCATCGGTTGAAAGTTGATCCAGGAAAGAAGTTACCGGGGATGCCACCGAGCCAAGAAACCCTCGCAGCGTTTCCCAAACATCATAGGTGTTGGCATCGGCCGTGGCCGTCCAGTCAAGTTTTATTTCCGGGATATTCGGGTTTGACGCGTTGCAGGTATTTTGGGCCGATAAAACCGGGGGACAACGCGGCACGTCGGCCGAGGAAACCGCAGAGTCAGCCGAATCCGACGGGTAGATCGTCCTTATAAAATAGCTGTAAGAATTTTTTTGCTGGACGGTCTTATCGGCATAGGAAGTGCCGGCCCCGGCTGACGCCAGAAACGCGCCGCCCTTGAAAATCTGGTATTCGGCGGCTCCGCGCATCGCATTCCACGAAAGGTTGGTCACGGCTCCCGGCCCGTCGCAAGCTCCGGAGGCTGTAAGAGTCGTCGGACAGGCCGGCGCGGTTACGGTTTGAGTATTGGAATCCTTCGTTTCGCCGGACCAGACGGCAACCACTTTATAGCTGTAAGGCTCGGCGCCGTCGGCCGCAGTATCGGAATACGAGCTCTCGCCTGCGGGAATTTGAATCAAAAAGGATCCATTGCGGAAAATTTCGTAGCCGAGGACACCCGCCAAATTGGTCCAGGAAAGATCAATCTTAGGTCCGCTAACGAGACAGCTTGCCGCCGGCGGATTCAGCACCGGACCGCAGCGGGCCACGGTTATTGTTTTTGCGTTGGAGGCCGGGCTGGTTTCCGCAGTACTCCTCGCCTTCACGAAGTAGCTATACGTCTCAGTAGCGCTAACCGTCAAATCGTCGTAGGTGTTGGCCGTAACAGAAATAGGCGTGCCGCCGTCGCGGTAAACTTCATAAGATTCAGCACCATCAACGTTTGACCAACTAAGCGCTACAAAGGGGCTGGCGCCGCTGCAGGCGGAAACCGGATCTCCAAGAACGGGCGCTGGAAGAGCAGCCACAGCAAAAAAAGCCGGGGCTAAAATCAAACCGACGGTAAAAGCGGCCGTAAAAAATGGCTTTATTATTTTTTTGACTGAACCCCCGGCAAACATGCGATGTACGCCCCGCTTGAAGTCTTGGAATTGTCTCGTGGAGGAATAATCCCGATTGGCCATATTTTAATCTTCACTCCGCAGTCCGCCGAGAAAAATTTCTCCGCCAACGACTTCTAACGGGGTACGTCTTACGGCAGGACGCGGATTTGCACGGCGTTGAAATCGCCGCCCGCTGAAATGTCCGCCGCCGCTAAAACCTCAACCGTCCAGCCGGCTTTAAGCGCGCCGAGATCAATCGGCGTCTCCTCGGGGGAAAATCTTCTCTGCCCGTTGGTAACCACTGGAACAAAAGACAAGCGGCTTATGACCGTCGCCGGCAGAACCATCACTCTCCTCGCACTCCCGCCCGAGACCCCGGAATCTTTTATGATCACGCTTCCGCTCTCTATTTTAGAAATTTGCCCGACCAGGTTAAAAATCTGCGGAGCGGCTTCCGCGCTCGGAATACTGGCCACCTCTTCCGGCGGGACTCTAGTCCCGCGGAGAAGCAGAGCCGCGACAATAACTAGAAGTAAAACGGCGACAAAAGAGATAGCGGCCACGTAAGTTTGGTTAGAACCTTTGGGGCTGCGTCGCTCTCTTCTCGGCCGCTGGTTTGAAAGGGGGGTATAAAAAATTGACATATAACTTAGACTTGTTGAACTATTAACCATTATAGCGTAAAAGAGAGTCAAGTCAGCTGTGTATTACTTTTTCCACGAAAAAAGGCTTTTTTACGGCATTTCCTAAGCTGATTTGAAAGTTGACTGGTAAACACAAACACCGCAAAATCACTAAAAGCATGCATTCTCCCACTCCTGAACCGTATCACGTCGCGCTCAAAGCCCTCGTTCGCAGGGGCGATGAAGTTTTGATTTTGAAAGACGCCCACGGCAAAAAATGGGATCTGCCC
>CAZKCN010000106.1:0-2788 GCA_964551555.1 uncultured Candidatus Saccharibacteria bacterium
CGGCGGTCACGCCGCCACGGTTGATGGCGACGGTCACGCCGATGATGTCGAGATATTTCCTCCATGGATTTAGAGCTTCCATCGTCCGCCTGACCGAACCGCCTGTCGTCAGTAGATCCTCGACCACCAGAACGTCGTCCGAATTGTCGAGAATCCGTTCGAAACCGCGATCTGGTTCGATGACGAAGCTACCGTCGTCTTGTTTCCTGGTCGCGACCCAGCGGACATTCGTTCCGGTGCCGGAGAGATCGCTCAAGTGTCTGGCGACATCACGAGCGAGGTAGTTACCTCCGAAGTCCGGACCGACGCAGACGAGACATTCACTGACGTCGTCAACGAATGGTACTGCCATTGCACGAGTGATCGGATTCAGTACACTCGGCAGCGGCATGATGCTGTCGGGGTTGATGTAGCGATCGGAGTGCCGGCCACTCTTCAGAACGAAATGCCTGTCCAGATAGACGGCTCCGGCAGCCACGAACGCGTCGAGAACTAATCCCATCTCACGTCTCCTTTCAGGCCGTCGCCAGCACGGCCGTGATGTCGCCGTGTATGTTCTGGGTAGCGGCTCGTGCCGCTTTGGGGAAGTCTGGTCCGGATGAAGCGTAGATGATTGAGCTCGAGACGCTGATGATCATGCCTCGCCCGCGACTATCGCGACCGTTCCTGACTGCGTCAGCTGCCGTGCCGCCTTGAGTTCCCACGCCGGGAATGAGAATCGGCATGTCGCCGACAATCTCGCGAATTTCGGCAAGTTCCCTCGGGTATGTAGCTCCGACCACCACCGCGCAGTTGTCGTTGTAGTTCCAACTCCGGGCTACTCGATAGGCGACGAATTGGTAGAGCGGTATCTCCTCGGCCCCGAAGTAGGTGATGTCCACCGGTCCGCCGAGCTCGCGTTCCATCTCCTCTATCGTGCTGTAGTACTTGCCGTTATTGCGGTTGAGTAGAGGCCAGCAGAGCATGTCCTGGAACTCGCCTGCGCCGGGGTTCGACGTCCGGCACAACACGATGATTCCTTTGTCTTTCCGGTCGAGGAAAGGCTTCATCGCCTTGACACCGAGGTACGGGTTCACCGTCACGGCGTCGGCGCCGTAGAAGTCGAAATCCTCCGCCACGTAGCCGTCGTTGCTGGAGCCAATGTCGGCCTGCTTGGCGTCCAAGATGACCGACACTCCGGGTGCTTCGACGTTGATGAACTTGATCGTGTCACGAAGAGCCTGCTTCCCGCCCAAGCCGCGATAGAACGCCAGATTGGGCTTGTAGGCGCAGACGAGATCCTTCGTGGCATCAACGATGTACTGGTTGAAGATGAAGACCTTCCGGTGCAGGTTGCCGCCGGAGAGCTTCATCTTCTTGACCTTCTCTGCGTCGCTGTCCAAGCCGACGCAGACAAACTTGCCCTCGTCCCAGCGGGCCGAGAGCAGTTCCTTGAAGTTGCGGTCGCTCATGACTAGCCCCCTCCTCCTACTCGCAGTAGGTGTATACGAAAATGTTAATTAGTGCTGAAAAGCATTCTAGAACAGATATTCCTATTTGCCAATTTACCCAAAAACCTGTTAATCTATAACCGATCCGAAACTACAAATTTACACGAATCTACAAAATTTAGATTCACTTACATTCGTAGTCTGAATTCTAAATAATGCAACGAGAGAAAATTACTGGGCCGGCCTCTTTTATCGGAGTAGAAAGTAATAGCATAATCTCTTTTGGCTCGGGCCAGCCGGATTTGCCGCCGCCTAAAGAAATTTTTAGCAATCTTGAAAATCCTCGACTCTTTAAATACGGCTTAATTAAAGGAGAGGTTAAATTGCGACAGGCCCTAACCGAAGAGTATCCTAGGGCTGGGGCAGAGAACTTTGCCATAACTAATGGCGCTTCTGAAGCCCTGGATTTAGTGATGCGGGTTTTGGCAAAAGAGCCGGGCAGTAAAGAAATTCTTCTCCCCAAACCCTACTACTATTCTTATCCTTTTATCGTCAAATCCGCTGGTCTGATCCCGGTTTTCACAGAACTTAAAGAAGGCCGGATTGAGCTCGAAGATTTTTACAAGAAAGTCAAAAGCGTAAAAGCAGTTTTAATAAATTCGCCTTCCAATCCCACCGGCCGGATTGAAGCCATCCCGACCCTAAAAGAAATAGAAAAAATTACCAAAAAACTCGGGGTCTGGGTCATCTCTGACGAGGTTTATAAAGATTTGATCTACGAGCGGGAAAATTATCTTCTGAAGGGGAAGCACGTGATAACCATTAACTCTTTTTCTAAAACCTATAATATGTGCGGTTTAAGGGTGGGTTATCTCTGGACGCCGGACAAAGAATTTGTCCAGAAAATCGTGGATATGAAGGTGCATACTTCGATGAATACCAACCTTATAGGCCAAGAAATGGCTTTCCAGGCCATGAAGGCACCTCGTTCCTACATTGAAAAACAGGTAAAAATCTGGAAAAGACGGAGAGATTTAATTTACGGCGAACTTATTAAACTGGGCTTTAAAGTTTGGCTGCCAGAAGGGGCTTTTTATGTTTTCCCCAAAATAAAGAACTCCGACCGAGTGGTCCACGAGCTTTTCTACAAGTATAAAGTAATTGTTTATGACGGTGCTTGGTTTGGTTCTCCGGGTCGAATTCGTCTTTCTTATGCGCTTGATACTGCGAAAATAAAAGCAGGTCTTAACCGAATCTCAAAGTATCTTCGGAATAAAGAATCCTGGCTTAGTTAGCTCCCAATTATTTGCCAATTTAGGTAAACCGATGCTAATCTACGAACAATACGAATCTACAAA
>CAZKCN010000107.1:0-1287 GCA_964551555.1 uncultured Candidatus Saccharibacteria bacterium
GTTGCCGGCTGGGTGGCGACGAGGCGCGACCACGGCAAGCTTATTTTCATTGACCTCCGCGACGCCTCGGGAGTTTTGCAGGTGGTTTTCCGACCCGATAATGTTGAACTGCATAAGCAGGCCGAAGCCCTGCGGCCGGAGTGGGTGATTGCCGTGGAAGGCACGGTCAGCGAACGTCCGAAAGGCATGGAAAATCCGGACATCCCAACCGGCCAAGTTGAGCTCGTCGCCGAAAAATTGGAGATCCTAAACGAATCAAAAACTCCACCGTTTCCGATTGACACCGACGGCCTTGATATTGATGAAGAAGCGCGGCTGAAATGCCGCTATCTTGATTTGCGGCGCGAGCGCTTGCAGAAAAATATCCGCTTGCGTTCGCGGTTTATCCAAGCCGCGCGTGAGTATCTTTTCGCAAACGGTTTCACCGAAATTGAAACTCCGCTCCTGACCAAGTCCACGCCCGAAGGGTCGCGCGATTTTCTTGTGCCCTCGCGCCTGCACCCGGGAAAATTTTACGCTCTGCCGCAGTCTCCGCAACAGTATAAGCAGCTATTGATGATCGGCGGCTTTGAGCGCTACTTCCAAATCGCCCGGGCCGTTCGCGACGAGGATCTCCGGGCTGATCGCGGTTTTGAGCACACCCAGATTGATATTGAAATGAGTTTTGTGGAGCAAGCCGACGTAATGGAAACCGTTGAGAGTCTGGTTACAACGGCCTGCGAAACTGTCGGCGCGAAAATTGCCAAAAAGCCGTTTCCCGTCTTCGGTTACGCTGAAGCAATGGAAAAATTCGGAGCCGACAAATTTGATCTCCGTAATGATACCGAAAAGTCGGAAAATGTCTTGAGTTTCGCCTGGGTCAAGGATTTTCCGGTTTTTGAGAAGGGTGAGGACGGCAGATGGACTTATAGCCACAATCCTTTCACCGCGCCTCAACCCGGGGATGAAGAAAGATTGATGAAAGGCGAGGACATCGGCGGTTTAATTTCCCAGCAATACGATCTTGTTTGCAATGGTTTTGAAGTGGGCGGCGGCGGCATCCGCATCCACAAAAGCGCCGTTCTTGAAAAAGTTTTTGAAATCCTCGGCCACGCGCCGGGAAAAATTGAGGCTCAATTCGGCCACATGCTTGAAGCGCTTGACTCCGGCGCCCCGCCCCACGGCGGAATCGCCCTCGGCATAGAGCGCCTCATTATGGTTTTGACCGGCGAAAAGTATTTGCGCGAAGTGCAGGCCTTCCCCATGACTTCCGGCGGCAAAACCGCGGTTATGGACGCGCCGTCCGAG
>CAZKCN010000107.1:1297-2193 GCA_964551555.1 uncultured Candidatus Saccharibacteria bacterium
CTTGCGTTTGCCGCGGCTGATATGGTTTACACCATCAGGCAGGAAAAATTTGAGGGGCCGCTTGACCTTCTTTTGGAGCTAATCCAAAAGCAGGAACTTTCCATAAATGAGATATCTCTAGCCAGGGTCACCGACGAGTTTATCGGCTACCTTAAGGAACTTCAGAAAGAGGGGCGCGCCGATCAGGAAATCCTCGCCGAGTTTTTGGTCATTGCCTCCCAGCTCCTGCTCATCAAGTCGCGAAGCCTCCTGCCGCAGTTTCAAGCCAGCCCCGAAGAGGAAGAATCAATCGCGGAGCTCGAAAGCCGCCTCGCCGAGTACCAGCGTCTGAAGGAACTGGCCAAAGAACTCGGCGAACTCGCTAAAGGCGGCCAAAAATCATTCGCCCGCGAGGCCTTCGCCGGCACTGAAGTCGTTTTCTACCCTCCCAAGAAATTCACCGTTGAACTTTTGGCTAAAACCTTCGTTGCCGTTCTTGACGCCATTCCCAAGGTAACCAAGCTTGTTGAAGAGAAAATGAAGAGAGTGATCTCGCTTGAGGAAAAAATCAGGGAGCTGCAATCGTTCCTGCAAGCCAAAGTTGAACGGGCTTTTTCCGAAATAGTATCGGGCGCCAAAGAAAAAGTGGAAATTATTATCAGCTTTCTCGCGCTTCTGGAACTGGCAAAACAGAAACTCATATCCATTGATCAAAAGGGCTTATTTGAGGAAATAAGGATACGCAAAGTGGGATAATACTTGTTGAGGAATCCAATGAAAACGACGAAAGGAAATCTTGAAATATGCCCGAGAGCTCTGGTTATTTCGCGGGGTAAGGTTCTCTTTGCCAAGCATAAAAAATCAAATTGGTTTTTCCTGCCCGGCGGCCACGTGGAGTTTGGCGAGAGCGTGGAACA
>CAZKCN010000107.1:2203-2761 GCA_964551555.1 uncultured Candidatus Saccharibacteria bacterium
TTGCCTACGCTCTCGGTATTGGCCTCGGATCTTTCGTGGCAGTGAAGTTTAGAGCCGGGTCAGCAGAGCAACAAAAATGAACCTTAAATCAGCAATTGAGAGCGTTTTGTTCCTGCACGGCGAGCCGGTGGCCGTTTCGCGCATCGCAAAAATTGTCGGCGCGCCGAGAAAAGAGGTTGAAAAGGCCCTGCGGGAATTGGCCGAGGAATACCGCGAGCGGGGGATAGTCCTCCTTGAAAAGGAGGATGAATGGCAATTTGTCACCAGCCCCCAAAACAAAGAAATTACCGATAAAGTTTTATCCAGCGACATCCCCGAAGAACTCACCCGCTCGGCTCTTGAAGTCCTGGCCATCATCGCCTATAAAAGCCCTATAACCCATGCTTCAATTGAATACATCCGTGGCGTGAATTCGTCCTTCGTCCTTAGAAATCTTTTGATACGGGGTCTGGTCACCCGCGAGGAAAATCCCAAAGATCACAGATCCTACCTTTACCGGATATCCGCCGATTTTATGAAACATCTCGGCCTCACCCGGATGAAGGACCTGCCGCATTA
>CAZKCN010000108.1:0-2745 GCA_964551555.1 uncultured Candidatus Saccharibacteria bacterium
GAGGAGGCGGTCGCGGTAAAGGAGATCTTCCATTGAATGTCTAATTTCTAATTGATCTAATTAACCTAATCAAATCCCAATGTCCAGTTTTCAAATCACAAACCACAAATTCCAAATTACAAACAAATTCAAAATTCAAAATTCCAAACATCGTACGCTTTAAATTTAGAATTTTGGTCATTAGGATTTGTTTGTGATTTGTGATTTGTGATTTCGGTGACTGGGCTTTGTGGCATTAGACATTGATTAGAAATTAGGTTAGTTAGAAATTAGAAATTCGTGCTGACTTTTTGACTTCAAGATATGAATGGTTTTTTCAACTCCTTCGACCAACTTTTCTATATCTTCTGGACCATTGTACACCCAAAAACTTGCCCGTGCCGTGGCGGGAACGCCGAGCCATTTCATCAGCGGCATGGCACAATGGTGTCCAGCGCGGATGCAAACGTTGCCGCGATCCAAAATAGTCGCCAAGTCGTGAGGGTGCAATCCATCAACGGCGAAACTCACCACTCCCCCGCGCTCTTTTGCGTCGCGCGGGCCGAAGATTCTCACGCCGGATACGGCCGAAAGGTAGCGGATTGTTTCCGCCGTAAGTTTCTCATCAATCCGGCGAATTTTTTCAAAACCGATATCGCCGATGTAATCAACCGCCGCGCCAAGCCCGACCGCGCCCGAAATATTCGGCGTTCCGGCTTCAAACTTCCACGGTAAATCGTTGCAAATCATTTTCTCCTCGCTGACCTCACGAATCATCCCGCCGCCGCGGACGACCGCGGGCATCTCCCATAAAAATTTTTCCCGCCCGTAAAGTACGCCGATGCCAGTCGGCGCGCCGATTTTGTGACCGGAAAAAACCAGAAAATCGCAGCCGATGTCTTGAACGTTTATCGGCAGATGGGCAGCGCTCTGCGCGGCATCAACCAGAAATAAAACCCCGCGGTCGCGGAAAAGTTGCGCCATTTCTTTTATTGGATTGACCGCGCCGAGCACGTGCGAAATATGTGAAAAGGCGGCGAGCTTGGTGCGAGGGCGGATGGTGCGCTCAATTTCCGCGAGCGATATTTCGCCGTTGTCGTCCACGTCAACAATGTCGAGGATAGTCCCCTTGTCATCACGGATCATCTGCCATGGTAGGAAATTCGAGTGGTGCTCGGCGCGAGAAATCAAAATATGATCGCCTTTTTTGAAAAAACCTCGCACGAGAGAAAGAGCAACCAGATTTATTCCCTCGGTCGCGTTTTTGGTGAAAACTATCTCCGCGGTCGAGGCGGCATTGAGAAACAAGCGGACTTTTTTTCTCGCTCGTTCGTAAGCGGCGGTGGCCTCTTCGGCCAAAGCGTAAATGCCGCGGTGAACGTTGGCGTGACTTTCTTCGGCGTATTTTTTGACCGCGTCAATGACCACCCTCGGCGACTGGGCGGTTGCGGCGGAATCTAAGTAGACCAAGGGGCGGCCTCGTTTCTCCCAGTGAGCGAAGATCGGGAAATCGGATTTGCAATTCATCGTTGAGCGCAAAGTTCAAAGGTCAAAACTCAAAAGTCAAAACCACAACTTAAAGCTGAAAACCATGGGCTGAAAAAGTTTAAAGTTTTGCGTTGTAGTTTTGAGCTTTGACATTTGAGTTTTGAGTTTACCGGCTAATCGCCTAATATTGAAAAAACCTCTCCGCATACTCTTGAGACATTTCTTTGGCCACATCCCGAAAAAATCCCGCCAAAATTATTCTTTCCGCTTCTTCACGCGAAAGGCCGCGGCTTTGCAAGTAAAATAATTGGTTACGGTCAAGATGACCAACCGTTGATCCGTGCGAAGCGCGGACTTCGTCGGTGGCGATTTCAAGATACGGGTAAATTTCCGCTCGCGCCAGGGGCGAAACCATCAGCCCGCGCGCGAGAAGATATGTATCACTGCCCTTGGCCTCCGGCCGGACATCAAGCATCCCGCGGAAGACAAACCGCGACTTGTCAAAAAGGGCTGATTTCACAGTGATACGGCCATAGGTTTCCGGAGCTTCGTGGATTAGAGTAACATTCATCTCTGTATTTTCATCCCCCTGTCCAAGGTGCGCTATGACAAGTTCAGCACGACTCCCCCGCCCGGATAATTTAATGCGGAGGTCAGAGAACTTGGGCATCTTATCGGCGAACAGGAGCATAAAACTTTTTTGCTCGCCATCGTCAGCCAAAGTTATCTCTTCGCGCCAAACTTCAGGCAGGTTGTGGGAATAGGTAATCATCACTTATTTTACATTGTCATTTTGCATTTTGCTTGCCCGCCATAGCTTTAGCGTCGGCGGGATTTTTTCCGCCAAAGGCGGATCCACCTCTGGTGGAGATTTTTGAATTTTCTACCCGACCGATCCTTCCATCTCCAATTTTATCAGCCGGTTCATCTCCACGGCATAATCCACCGGCAGATATTTATTTAGCGGCTCGAAGAAGCCGCCGACGACGAGCGAGGCGGCGTCAATTTCCGAAAGGCCGCGCGATCTTAAGTAAAAAAGTTCTTTATCGCCGATTTTGGACACTTTAGCTTCGTGCTCAACGTGGGTTTCCTGTTCATCAATTTTCATTGTCGGATAGGTGTCCGAGCGCGAGGCTGGATCAAGTAACAGCGCATCACAGCGCACCGAAACTTTTGAATTTTTCGCTCCTCGGACGACGCGGGCGAGGCCGCGGTAGGACGTCCGCCCGCCGCCGAAGGAAACGGATTTGGCGACAACGTTTGATCGCGTATCTGACG
>CAZKCN010000109.1:0-2727 GCA_964551555.1 uncultured Candidatus Saccharibacteria bacterium
GCAGAACCATGGCCGAAATTTCCTCCGGCCGCAGCCATTTATCGCCCATTTTCATTTCCACGACGCAGTTAGCCCTTTCCTTAATTTCGTAAGGCAGCCACTCTTTGTCGCGTTTTACTTCCTGATCGGAAAACTTGCGGCCGATGAGCCGCTTTATCGAGAAGAGCGTGTTTTTGGGGTTGGTAACGCCTTGGCGCTTGGCGAGCAGGCCCACTAGACGCTCGCCGGATTTAGAAACGGCGACGATAGAGGGCGTGGTGCGGTTACCTTCTTTGTTTTCTAAAACTTTCGGCTCGCCGCCTTCAATCGCGGCTATGGCCGAGTTGGTTGTTCCCAAATCAATGCCTAGAATTTTGCTCATTTGATTTTTTACGATTAACGATTTTATCTTTAACGACTGTTTTCGCTTTTTGTTTGCCGGGGCCTTTTTATTGAAACTTTCACTCGCGCCGGGCGGAGCACCCTTCCGCCGAGTTTATAGCCCTTTTGAAGCTCTTCAACCACTATACCCTCTTCTTTTCCGCTTTCAGCTTCAACCTCGCCGATGGCTTCGTGCCGGGCGGGGTCAAATTTCTGGCCGAGAGCGGCTATAGGCTCAAGCCCGCGGCGCCGCAGAATATCTTCAAGCTGGGAGCGGATGAGAACTATTCCTTTCTCCACGTCTTTCGGTATTTCGTGCCGGAGCGCCAAGTCGAAGCTGTCGAGCACCTGCATGACTTCGGCCACAATTCCTTCAGCCGCGTATTTCGCGAATTCCTCGAAGCGCCTGGCCTCATCTTTTTTATAGTTGATGAGATCAGCCTTGGCTCTTTGCCAGCCGTCTAAGTATTCTCTCCTTTCGGCTTCGCACTGCTTCAGTTCCTCGCGAAGCTTGGCAACCCTTTCCTCGGCTTGCTCGCTTCCCTCCTCGGGCGTTATTTCAATGTCCTTTTCTTCGTCCATTTTATGGGGCGGTTAGTTGGACAACATCTCCTGAAAATTTTTCAGGATAGCGATGTTTCTTTCATAGTCCATTCTCTTCGGGCCGATCAGCGCAATCATGCTTTCCTTGTTGAAGGGCGTGGGGGAGCTGGAAACAATCATGCCGTAGTGGCGCGCGCCGCGGATGGGGTTTTCATGGCCGATGAAAACCAGCGGTTCGGAGAAGTTATCGCTAAAGAATACGTCAAGCATGCCAGCAATTTCTTCGTCAATCATTTCAACCAGAGCGGTGAATTCATGGGCGAAAGCCGCTTCTGAAAATTCCGGCTCGAGCATAACCTCGCCGATGCCGGATTTGTAGAAAAGCTCCTCGTCCGGGAAACCGGCCAAGGCCACGTTATGGGTCAGATGAGCGAGAATGCGGCTGGCTTGTTTTACGAATTCGCGCGGGTCGCCGATTTCGCGTATTTCGCGCATGGCTTGATCTTCGCGCATGGGAACCCGCTCGGCGGTAAGATTGTTGATAAAAAAACGATAACTCTTGTCGGTCGGTATGCGTCCGGCCGAGGTGTGCGGCTGGGTCAAATATCCGGCCTCGTCCAGGGCCAAGAGCTCGTTCCGGACAGTGGCCGGGCTACAAGAAAGATCATACTTTTTCACAATCTGCTCTGAAGACACCGGCTCGGCTCCGGCCACGTATTCGCGGACCAGCGCGTTAAGTATGGTTTTTTGGCGTTCGGTTAGCATGCTTGAGGCCATTTTACTCCCTTTAGCACTCTTGTCAAGAGAGTGCTAATTGGTAAAGGCTTTTAGGGTGCGATTTATGGTTTTTGGCACGTTAAGGTATAATTACTGATAGGCTAGATGGCTCAAAATTTTAAAGCGGCATTCAACCATGCAAACCCTGAAAACCAAAACCCTGGCTTGGCACCACTTTCAAAAGCCGGAGGCCGGAGACATTAAATGGCTGGACGATTCTTTCAGCTTCCACCCCGTGGTGCTGGCTGAATTGACCCGCCCGACCATGCGCCCGAAGGCGGAAAGCTACGACCACTATCTTTATCTTGTTTTGCATTTCCCCGTTTTTGATCCGAAGAAGCGCCGGACGCGCTCGGTGGAGTGCGACTTCATCCTGACGCCGAAAGAACTCATAACCGCGACTTACGAGCCAATCCCGCCTTTGGACGAACTTTTTACGAAGTGTTCCACTGATAAGTCCTGCGAGGATCTTTACGCTTCAAGGACGCCGGGACATCTTTTCTGCCGGGTCGTCCGCGAACTCTACTCTTTCGCTTTGCGCGAGCTTGACCACGTTGAAGAAAACATCAATCGTGTTGAGGGCAAGGTCTTTTCCGGACACCGCGAGGAACGCCTTTTGGAGGAACTCTCGTTTATCCGCCGCGACATCATTGATTTCCGGCGCTCGGTCAAACCCCAGCAGGAGACTCTCGGGTCGCTTGTCCATCAGGGATCGCTGCTTTACGGTGCGGGGCTGAAGCCGTTTTTTGAGGGGCTCGTCGGCGAATATATGAAGGTGTGGAGCCTGCTTGAAAACCACAAGGAAGCGATTGACGCCCTTTACGATAACAACGCGACGGTGCTTTCCATAAAACAGAACGAGTCCATGCGCATCCTTTCAATAATGGCTTTTATCACTTTTCCGCTGATGCTTTTTGCCGCGCTCTTCAGCATGAACACCAAAGACACGCCCATTCTCGGGCAGGACTTTGATTTCTGGATAATTCTCACCGTAATGATTCTGGCCACTCTCGGGATGTTCGCCTTTTTCAAGAGTAAGAAATGGCT
>CAZKCN010000110.1:0-2696 GCA_964551555.1 uncultured Candidatus Saccharibacteria bacterium
CCAGTCCGACCCGCGGACGGGTTTAGGAGCTGCCGGCGCAACTGATTTTTGAGATGGCTTCTTGCAATTGTGAGCTACCTTTTTGCTGCGCCAACCAGTTCAACTTTCCTTTCGCTATGCTTATGGCTTGCTCTCGCAAACTCCACATTGCCCCCTTTGACGTCAACGGCAACGTTATCGCCCGCGGTTATTCTGCCGGCGATAACCTCTTGAGCCAAAAGGTTCAGAACGTGGGTCTGGATAGACCGCTTGAGGGGCCTGGCCCCATAGTGCGGATCAAAACCGTTTTCGACGAGGAAGCTCTTCAAGTTGTCGCTAAAGGAGAGCCGAATGCCTTTAGCCAGAGCGCGCCCGTACACTTTTTCAAGCTGAATCTCGACAATTCTCTTTAAAACGTCTTTGGTAAGCGAGTTGAAGATTATTATCTCATCAATGCGGTTCAAAAACTCGGGGCGGAAGCTTCTTTCGAGGGCCTTTCTTATTTTATCTTTGAGATTGGCTTCGTTTTTCTCGCTGGTGTCGTCGCTACCGGCAGTAAAGCCGATTTGCGCCATCTCCTGCACAAATTCCGAGCCGATGTTGGAAGTCATGATGATAATCGTGTTCTTGAAGTTGACTATTCGTCCTTTGGCGTCGGTAAGTCGTCCGTTATCAAGAATCTGAAGCAGCATGTTGAACACTTCCGGATGAGCTTTCTCGATTTCATCAAAAAGAATAACCGAATAAGGCCGGTGCTTTATCTTCTCGGTCAACTGTCCGCCCTCCTCGTAACCGACATAACCCGGGGGTGATCCGATAAACTTGGCGACGGTGTGGCGCTCCATGTATTCGGACATATCAATGCGGATGAGCGCTTTCTCGTCGTTAAACAGAAACTCGGCCAGGGTCTTGGCGAGCTCCGTTTTTCCTACTCCGGTCGGTCCGAGGAATATGAACGAAGCTATGGGCCGGTCCTCATCCTGGATTCCTGCCCGCGAGCGGCGCACAGCATGAGCGACCTTGGAAATCGCCTCTTCCTGGCCAATGACCCTTTTCCGCAAAACGTCTTCAAGGCGCATGAGCTTATGGGACTCGGCTTCGAGCATGCGAGTTACCGGTATGCCGGTCCAACGGGCGACGACGTTCGCAATATCTTCTTCCACCACTTCTTCTCTTAGCATTTGACGCTCTTTTTGGAGCTTTTGCAGATTCTTTTCCGATTCGCGCATGTTTTTTTCAACTAAAGGTATCCGTCCATAGCGTATCTCGGCCACTTTTTCAAATTCGCCTTCGCGCTCGCGAATATCCGATTCCTGGCGGAGGTTTTCCAAATCTTTCTTGGCTTTTCTTATCTCAAGAATAAGGTCTTTTTCTTCTTTCCATTTGCCCTCGAATTTGCCAACCTCGGTTTTCAGCTCGTCAATGCGTTTAGTAATTCCGGATAATTTTTTTCTAGGACCCTTGGCGCTGTCTTTTTTCATAGTTTGCCGTTCGATCTCAAGGCGCGAAAGCTCTTTTCTCATGTCGTCAAGGTCTTTAGGCATGGAATCAATTTCGAGGCGCAGAGATGAGGCCGCTTCGTCAATGAGATCCACGGCTTTGTCGGGCAAGAAGCGGTCGGCAATGTAGCGCGAGGAAAGATGGGCCGCGGCGTCAATCGCGGCGTCGGAAATCCTGATGCCGTGATGCATCTCGTATTTGTATTTTAGCCCTTTCAAAATGGCGACGGTTTCCTCGATGGACGGCTCTTCGACGTAAACCGGCTGAAAACGCCGCGCCAAAGCCGGGTCTTTTTCTATGTATTTGTGGTACTCGCGAAGAGTAGTGGCGCCTATAGCTCTTAACTCCCCGCGAGCCAAAGCCGGTTTTAACATATTTGAGGCATCAATAGCTCCTTCGGCCGCGCCCGCGCCGACTATAGTGTGCAGTTCGTCAATGAAAATTACGTATTTGCCCTGCTGGCGTTCCAGTTCTTTTAAAACAGCCTTGAGGCGATCCTCAAATTCGCCGCGATACTTGGTGCCGGCGACGATAGCCCCCAAATCAAGATTAATCAATTCCTTATCCTTAAGGGTTTCAGGCACATCCCCGGAAACAATGCGTTGGGCCAACCCCTCAACAATGGCCGTTTTACCTACCCCGGCTTCGCCTATCAACACCGGATTATTTTTAGTTCTGCGGCTCAAAACCTGCATAACTCTTCTTACTTCCCCATCGCGGCCAATGACCGGATCAAGTTTTTCGTCGCGGGCGAGTTTAGTCAGGTTACGCGCGTATTTTTCGAGGACGTTGTATTTGGCTTCGGGCTCGGGATCGGTTATCCGCTGGGAGCCGCGCAGTTCCTGAATGACTTTGAGCGCCGCGTCATGGTCAACGTTATGTTCGGTAAGGATGTCGCGGGCGGGCGAAGGGACCACGACAATGGCTAAGAACAGGTGCTCAACCGAGATAAATTCGTCTTTTAGCTGGCTGGCTTCGCGGTGGGCTTGTTCCATAACCCGCCCCAATTCCTGCGACAGGTAAAGCGAGGCAATGCCGCCGCCGCTTGAAATGCGCGGCTGACGATCCAAAAGATCGAGAATTTTCTCGGAAAGAGCAGCCACGTCCTGGCCGAGCTTCTCCAAAACCTCCTCGACGGTGCCTTCCTCCTGGAGAACCAGAGCGGCGAGGATATGCAGAGGAGTTATTTGCTGGTGGGAGCGCTCAATGGCAAGATC
>CAZKCN010000111.1:0-2682 GCA_964551555.1 uncultured Candidatus Saccharibacteria bacterium
AGCGCCTTGACTTTGAAAAAGAAAAACTCGCTTTGCGGCGCGGCGAACTTCGCCGATTTCGGCGAGAAGCACGACCTGCATGAGAAATCTCCATGGCACAGCTTACCGTGCCATGTGAATTGCGATTGCGGGCGGTTTATGGAAATCGGAAACAACGTATTTATGGAATACATAAAGACCACCAACGGCTTCAAAAAGCTGAAGCAGAAAAACGTCGATTTCGGGGGAGGACTTGAGCGCCTGGCCGCCGCTCTGAATGATAATCCGGACATATTTGCAATCGATCTTTTCTTGCCGCTTACAGGAGAGCTCGAGCGCGTAACCGGGAAAAGTTATCGGGACGAAGCGAAAAGCTTCCGAGTCATCACCGACCATATCCGCGCCTCGGTGTTCTTAATTGCGGATAGCGTGCAGCCTTCAAACTCCGACCGGGGATATGTACTGCGAAGGATTTTGCGGCGCGCGGCGCGTTATGCCTCTCTCCTGGGCTTGAAAACAGGCTGGCATGAAGTGCTCGTTGAAACTGTTTCGCGATTGTACCGGGACTCGTATCCGGAAGTTGCAAAAGAAAAAGAAATTTCGGATGTGATTTCTTCGGAATATGAGAAATTCGAGCGGGCGCTTGAGCGGGGTATTAAGGAATTTCAGAAACTGGCGGTGTCCGGAAAAATTTCAGGTGTTGAGGCATTCAATCTCTACCAAACCTACGGTTTCCCGGTCGAGCTTATTGAGGAACTGGCAGCGGAGAAGAAAGTTGAATTGGACCGCGCCGGATTTGACCGCGAGTTTTCCCGCCATCAGGAGGTCTCGCGCGCCGGCGCCGAAAGAAAATTCGGCGGTCACGGCCTGCTACTTGACACCGGCGAGCTGAAAGCCGGAGACAAAGCTGCGCTTGAAAAAGTTACGCGCCTCCATACTGCGACACATTTATTGAATTCAGCTTTGCACCAAGTCCTCGGCGACGCAGTTGAACAACGCGGCTCGGATATAACGCCGGAGCGCGCGCGCTTTGACTTTCGCTTTCCGCGCAAGGTTGAAGAAGCCGAACTGCGGAAGATGGAAGAAATAGTCAATGCCAACATCGCCAAGCATTTTCCGGTGAGCTTCGAGGAGATGAATCTGGAAGATGCCAAAAAATCAGGCGCGCTTTTCTTCGACAAAGGCCGCTACCCGAATCGCGTCAAGGTTTACACCATTGGCACTGAAAACGAAGTGGTGTCCCGCGAGCTTTGCGGCGGCCCGCACGTCCCGAATACCGGCGAAATAGGGCGATTCCGAATCGCAAAGGAAGAATCCTCGTCCGCGGGAGTAAGAAGAATCCGGGCTGTTATTGAATAGGGGATCTCTAGCAAGAACGGGGGAGAAACAGGTTACCGACCCGCGCCGACCGGTTTCTTAATTCATAATTCGTGATATAATAGTCTCATGGCCGGTTTTTTCTCGCGTTTCGCGCCAAGGAGCAGTGTAAAGCACCTCGTCGCCATTGACCTCGGTTCAAACACCGCAGTTCGCTCTCTTCTTTTTGACTACGATAAAAACGAAAAAAACTGCGTGGCCATCAAGAAGCATTATTTTGAACTGCCGGTTCGCGAGGACAACGCCAGCATCATCACCCCGATAAGCGAACATTTAAGAAGGCTGATCTTTGAATACATAAAGCAGGTTGGCCGCGTGCCCGATCAAACGCTGATCGGCCTCGGCAGTCATTTCACTTTTAATGATGTTATCACCGAGCGCAAGATCCGCAAAAGACCGCGGGAATCGATCAGCCCGGCCGAACTGCAGGCGATGATGAACGATTTTCTGGACAAAAACCGCACGCGGCTGTTTAACTCCGTGCCATACGCCCTGGTCCATCTGATGCCCTTTCGAATTATGGTCGACGGATACAGAATTGATGTTCTAAGCGAGAAAACGCGCGGTCAGATTGTTGAAATATCGCTATTCGCCACCTATGCCCAGGATTCCTATTGGGAGACACTATGGCGCCTCAAGTCCCTGTGGGGCGGACTTGAACTCGGTTTTGTTTCCAACCAGGACGCCATCGCATCGGCTCTGGTGGCCGCAGCCGGTGTTTACGAAGCTCTGATCCTGAAAATTGGGGCTAAAATTACCGAAGCTTCCATTCTCGGCGAGGGCGTGATTCTTTTCACCGGCCAAATTGGCATAGGCGGGGATGCTTTTACTCAAGCGGTGATGAAAAAGCTCGGCCTGGCGCGCAACGAAGCCGAAAGGGTAAAGCAACAATGGGGATCGGTAACTCTGCCGGAGAAAGCCGAGCAGTTGGCCAGTCAAGCCATGCGCGCCACCGCGGAAGTATGGTTAAATGAGCTTATAGCTCTGCTGAAGAGGCAGGAGCGCTTCGTTCTGCCGGAAAAGGTTTACCTTCTCGGCGGAGGAGCGCGGCTAAAGGCCATCCACGAGGTTATAACTGAAAAACCGTGGTATAATGAGCTGACTTTCTATAAAAATCTTGAAGTGCGCAAACTGGAAGCCGAGGATTTTTCTTCAGCCATTTTCCGCAACGTCGCTCCACCCTTAAGCGGCCCAGAGGAAGTGAGCCTCGCCGCTTTGGCCGTGCGCCTGGCAAGTGGCGGCAGAATACCGCGCCGCAAAAATGTAGAGACGGGATTCGACGGAGCGGACTACGGCGGGAAATTTATCACCCGTAACCTCCCGCCT
>CAZKCN010000112.1:0-2651 GCA_964551555.1 uncultured Candidatus Saccharibacteria bacterium
GGTTACTCGGCGACGAAAGCGTAGAGCGGTGCGTCAATACCGACCAGGCCATAAACAAGAAAAGTCTTGGCTTTCTTGGTGGTTTCTTCATTGCCCGCGCCGATCATAAAGAGGAACGCCGAATAGAGGATGGAGAGAATGGCAAACACTCCGACCACTGCGGCAAACACATCTTTCACTTTCACGATGAGGTTGAAAATGGTGCAGGGAGTGACGGCCGCAAAGGCAACACTCGGCGCGAGGAGGGCTGTCGGCAGCAAATAATAGAATAGTATTTTAGAATGTTTCATCTTGTGATTATTTTGCAGCCTTTTGGGACTTTTAGCAAAAAGGATATTCACACCGCGCGGCCGATAGCTTACTCGCACGCCGCGCCTATTATCCTCCCCACTATGGCACAAACCGACTCGGCGATCAAGACTATGGCGATGCCGACCACCGCCCAAAGGAAAACGCGATGGGCCGTTTTTATTTTCTCTTCACTCCCCCCGCCGGTCATATAAAGGAAGCCGGCAATCAGGACCATCAGCACGGCGAGCGGCGCCAAAAGAGTTTTGGCGAACCTTATCAGACTGCCGATTATTCTGGCTATAGTCGCGCCCGGGCCAAGAGGGTTCGCAATTTCCTCGGCTTGGACGGAAAGAAGCGGAAAAGTAAGCAGATTAAAGAGAATCAAAACAAGCATAACCTTAACCGATTTTTCGGCTATCGCTGTAACCAGCTCTTCTTTGCGGTTCATAGCCGGATTATCTCACTAATTAAACTCCACGTGAAGATGGGGCTTGTCTTCGTTTGCGTTGCAATTATAACGATAGGCCGAATCCTGCGGCCTCGTGCATATGCGGCGGATGTTAAACTGCGGCACTCTGTTGCGGATACAGCTCGCGGTTGTTTGGTTGTAGGCGAGATCAACGGTGGCTATGCCGGGCCCATGAGCGCGATGGCCGGTTTCCGCTCCGGCGGTGAGAGCCACCGGCGAGCGGCATACGGCTTTTATATTTTCAAGATTATCAAAAGTTCTCGGCGGCAGGCCGTCGAGGTTAGTGCAAGTGGGATTGTTGATATCGTAACAGTTACCTCCGGAAGGACTGCGGCCGGTGCTCCGCACTTCTATGCCGGCGGATTGGAGACGCGCGAGAATAATATTGGTTGTGGCGCTAACCCCCGGCGTAGGTAAGGGCGCAGCCGCGGGCGGAGGCGAAGCCGCGGGCGGCGGCGGGACGGAAAACGACGAAACCAAACTCTCGCCGGCCACCGGACAGCGTTCGGGTCTGACTTCATGCCACGGCCCGAAAGTCCCGAAGAAGTTAGATGAAGATTCGCCGACAAGAGTTTTTATCGCCGTATCCACGAGGAGCCAGGCGATCATGACGATAATAAGGCCGATGACGGTATTGGTCAGTATGGTTTTGCCGAGGGTTCTTAAGTTCTCCGACGCTCCGGAGATAAGCAGAGTAAGACCGCCTATGGCGACAAGCAGGGCCGCCGCCGGGAAAGCTATAATCTTCATCAGGAAGTTGGTAAAGTTTATAACCAGAACTGCGAGATGGCATATAGTGCAGGGGCCCGGGTCGCCGAGGCGGCAGGCTTGGGGGACAATGCCGCCTTCGGCCGCGGCCAAAAGAGCCGGCGAGCCGGCAATAAACCCAGCGACTATTACCGCGGCGGCCAGTTTCAGGGCCGCTTCTCTTTTTATGGTCATTCGTTGGCGCGCAACGCTTCGTTTAGGCTGTTTTCGGCGCGGATCAACGCTTCGCTCACGCTGAAGCGGCGGTTGACCACCCCTTCAATCGCATCCTCCAGAATTTTAGGCAGTGAACCGGCGACAACCCGCGGCAGGGTTTCGGCCGAAAGAGCCTGGTCGTAAAAGGGCTGGAGATATTCGCGCGGCGGCTTGGAGCCTGCGAGGTCGCGCCGGGCCGGAGGCAGGCCTAAAGCGTCAATATATTTTTTCTCAACATCTTTTTCTTGAAGCCACAACAAAAACTTCCAGGCGTTATCGCGCTCTTTGGACAGGCGCGATACCGCAAGAATGCTGAAGCGGCCGAAATTAACTTGTGTCTCTTGGCTGTTTTCCTGCGGCAGAGGAGCGATGTCAAAATTGAGCTGGGGACTTAACTCCGCGATTCTTTTCGCGTCTCTCGCGTAGCCGATGGCCATGGCCGCCTCGCCCCTCGCGAAGGAAGCCAGGGAATTATCAAAGGAAGCGTTCCACGAGTAAATTTTCTGGGTGGAGTTGGCGAAAGAAGTATAGCGGATAAGAGCTTCGGCCGCCGCCGGACTGTTTATCGCGCTCCGCCCGGTTGCGGCGTCAATAACTTTAACTTTATTCTGATGCATCAGCGCGAGCGCTATATCCGCGGCGTGTTCCACGTTTGAGGCCGTGCCGATGGCCAGGCCCGATCTTTGGATACTGCCGACTTCGGAGAGCCTGGTCAGTTTTTTGGCTTGCTCCCCGGTCTCGTCCCAGGTGCGCGGCGGAGTTGGGATGTTGGCCGAGTTGAAATAATCGCGGTTGTAAAAAAGAGCCAGCGTATTCAAAGCCAGCGGCGTTCCGAGAAGGCCGCCGTCTTTTGTGGCGAGAACGCTTATCAGTCCATCGGCGAACCCGCTCTTGAAATCCCGCGTACGATAGCCCAAAGCGCCGTCGG
>CAZKCN010000113.1:0-2641 GCA_964551555.1 uncultured Candidatus Saccharibacteria bacterium
CCGGAGTGAATCCGGGCAATATTGAAGACTGCGGCGTTGACACTTTCACCGATACCCGGTTCTTTTCCCATCGCCGTTCCAAAGCCACCGGCGAAGAGGAGGGTCGGCATGTGTGCGTCGTTGGCATGACGCCGATAAGGTGATCGCCGAATGGTTACAGTCGCGTCCGAGAACCGCAGGAAGAAAACCGCGGTCTTTTTTTGTCCGCTGGCCCGTTTCCCAATCGCAAAACCGCCCGCTTCCAGCGGGCGGTTTTGTTGTGGGAGCCGATGATCGGACTTGAACCGATAACCTACCGCTTACGAAGCGGTTGCTCTGCCATTGAGCTACATCGGCGTGGATAGATATTCCGGCTTAAGCGCCTCCTTCGTGTATATATTGCTCGCGCTCCACAAAAGCCATCCCGAAGAACCGGCGGCTTCGGCGGCGTCAATTTGCGCTCGCACCTTCTTGGCATCGTAGTGGATTCCGCGGTTGGAATCAACTGCGAGGTCAAAATCCTGCAGCCACGGCCGGAGCCGCGCGCGCCGCGGCGCGCGCGGCGCTGAACTTGATGAAGACGATGAGGGCGATGAAGTCGCGGCGGTTTCATCGTTTTCATCGCGTTGATCGCCTTGATCGGTTGTCGTGGCAATTTTCCCGTCAAGCATGTCGCGCGCGATGAGAAGCGAACGCGACACGACCTCGTAAGGATGGTTAGACGCAACTTTTGATATATCTGACGAGGTGTAAGGGAAAAACAATCCGGGAAGATTTCTTTCGCGATCGGGCGCGACTTGGAAGCCGGAATAGTAATGCGACGGATAGACCATCAGCGAAATGTAATCAAAGTTTTCGCCGATGTCCTCCAAGCGCTGGCCGATGCCAAGATCAGCCCGTTGGATAGCCGCGTAGCCGAAAAGATCGGCGGAGATTACAAGCTCCGGGCGGTGTTTTTTCAGTTCATCGTGGACGAAACGGAAAAATTCGCGGAGCACCTCGTAACGCGGCCGCTCTTCGTCATAGACCGGGTAAACGATGTCGGCAATATTGCCGTCCGAAGGGAAACGGATGTAGTCAAACTGTATCTCGTCAAAACCGGCGTCCGCGGCGGCTTTGGCTGCGGCAATTTGGTAATCCCAGACTTCGTAGGACGCCATATCAAGCCATGAGCCGCCTCTTCGGTCGCGCCACACCGCACCATTTGATTTCTTTTTTAGATACCATTCGGGATGGTTTTTTTCCTGCGAGCTGTCTTTGAAAACCACTTGTCTCGCTATGACCCAAGCGTTTTTTTCGTGGAGCTCGGTTATAAGTTCCAGGAGTTGGTCGTTAACGATAAGCCCGCCGTCGGTTTCCTTCACGTCAATGACCACGGCGTTTATTTCCGTTTCGTCAACAAGCCGCAGGATGTCGTTGCGGAGTTTTGTTGCCGGACGGCCGCCGTCGCTCGCCACCGCCGAGGTCATATAGACGCCTTTAACCGCAGCCGACTTTTCCTCGGCCTTGCGGATGCGCTCGGCCAGTCTCTCTTCCTCTCTCTTGGAGTTTTCCTCTCCGCCGATTAGCTCGGCTTTGGTTATTGTCTCGGCGGGACGAAGGTAATCCCAAACGGTAAATGCCGCGGCCGCAATTGCCAAAACGAGAGAGAAAGACGCGACCCACTTCATAGTTCTTCCGCTTGGCTGAAAGTTTTTCCTTCGGGACGAACTATGATCATCCCCTTCCGTCCAAACTTCACATCCCTTTCGTAACCTTCCCAGTCGTGAATGGCTTGGTAGAGATGATTGTAACCGTAGCCATAGCCCCGGCCGTAGATGGTGCCCGGATCGTTGGTGATGAATTGTTCTTTCTCGTCGTCATAGCCGCGGATAACCAGCATGTGGTAAGCGGGGGTTTGGCGGAAGTAGGGGTTGGCCAAAATTTCGCCGGAAAGAGGCACGATAACCAGATAACCTCGGGCCAGTTCTCGCTTGATGTCGTCCACGGTTATGTCGTAAGCGAGTGTAGAGTTCTTGTGGCCGTAGTACGCGCCAAGAAGTTTTAGCGTCTCGGCGATGGAAGTGTTGCGGTGATACCCGAAATTGTATTCTTCAAAAGCGACTTGATTGAGTATTTCGCGCCGAGCCGCCTCCGGCGTGAGCGTCTCGCCTCTTGCCCAAGCGACAGCCATAAGCACTGATGTCTCTTCGCAGGCGTCCTTGTAGGGCTGATCCCAGTTGCCGAAGGGTGATTGCGGCGAGAAAGGCACATCAATCAAAACGCTCGCCGGCGGTTTCTCGGATGACGCCCCGACGATTTCCCCGTTTCTTGCGTCTTCGGCCATTTGGCTTTGGGCGACACTTTGAAGCGCGTTGACTTCGGAGCTCGGGCCTGGCGGCTTCTTAGGCGCCGCAGGCTGATCAAGCAGCGAGCCGCGCAAGGCATGCAAAAGAGCCGCGCTGGATAAACCGAGACTCATCAACAAAAGAAAGAGTATCGCGCTTTTCGCGGCGATTTTCAAAAGCGTGCTTTGCTTCGGCATAGTATAGTCATTATATACTCTGCGGCATTTTTGGCGATATCTTTACCCCGTTAGAGATTGAGATGGTTTCAAAACTCTTTCGTAGCGAAGTTTCAGTTTTTCAGGCGAGACAAGGAAGGCGAGCAAAAAGACTTGAGG
>CAZKCN010000114.1:0-2620 GCA_964551555.1 uncultured Candidatus Saccharibacteria bacterium
CTCGTTGACTTTAAGTCCGGCGTAAGGCCCGGTTTTCTCATTGAGCTTGCCGTCCTTGCCGATGACTTGGCGCACCTCCAAACCGTGGCGCTTGCCGATTTCAAAGTCGGCTGGATCATGAGCCGGGGTAACCTTAACCACGCCCGTGCCGAACTCCGGGTCAACCGCGTCATCGGCGATGACTTTTATTTTCGCCGGGCCGAGCAGTGTTTCTATTTCAAGTTCCTTGCCGACATATTGCTTGTATCTTTTGTCTTTGGGATTCACGGCCACGGCCGTGTCGCCGAACTTCGTTTCCGGCCGCACCGTGGCCAGAGTAAGCGGGCCGTATTTAATATAGTATAGGGGGTCATTCCGCTCTTCATATTTAACCTCTAAGTCCGAAAGCGCAGTTTGGTGCTTAACGCACCAGTTGACAATGCGCTCGCCGCGGTAGATCAAGCCGTCTTGGTGCATTTTCAAGAAAGTTTCGGTAACGATTTTGATAATGTCGGGGTCAAGGGTGAACTTTTCGCGCGACCAGTCGCAGGAGGCGCCGAGCTTCTTCAGCTGATTTCCCATAACTTTTTTATTGGCGAGGGTGAATTCCATCATTTCGCGGAAAAGCTGGTCGCGCGGCATTTCAAAATGATTGCGCCCTTCCTTTTCAAGTTTTCTGTCAAAAACAACCTGGGTTTCAAATCCGGCGTGATCGGCTCCGGGAAGCCAAAGCGCTTTCCGGCCGCGCATCCGCTGGAAGCGGATCATTATATCCTGCAAAGTCACGAAAACGGCGTGTCCAACATGCAGGGCACCGTTCGCGTTCGGCGGCGGCATTACGATGGTGAAGGGATTAGGGGATAGGGAATAGGGGCGACGGGGGAGGTTGTCGGGATTAAAAAATCCCGACCCTTCCCAAAGCCGGTAGATTTTGTTCTCAACCTCTTGGGGGTTGTAAGTTTTTTCAAGATCGCGCATGCCATTGTGTCCGCCTAAATTTTAGCCACGTACCGTACGTCTCTCCCTGACTTTGAAGCTTTGCGACCGCGCCCCAGAACAGACGGTAAGGCAGTAAGTTTGAAACTAAAACTTAGGCGGGTGTGGATAACCTATTGACTCAAAATCAGCTTTCCTATATATTGAGAATTGTGCCACAAAAGCGGCATAAGTAACATATGTCATCCTGCCAAATAACTTCAACCTTGAACTCGACAATAATCGGCGGGGGGCTCGCAATTCTAGCCCTCGGTCTTATCGTTCTCGTCCAGCTCCTTATTGCGGAGCGCGGTGAAAGGTTGGAAATTAAAGCGGGTTAATGTAAACTCCAGACGCTTATCCAAACAAACCTTTCACCGCGCGGTGGGAGGTCAATTTGTTTTTAGAGGACACGCCACTAGTGGTTTTAGCCGCCAGTTGCAAAATCCGCCCGAGTTCAAAAAATGTTTTGAAATCCGGCGGGCTCTGTGCAATGGCGAGAACATGGGTCGTCATATCTGTGTTCTGGCGCTTGAAGTAAGAGCGCTTAAGCACTCCTGCCGCAACCAAGGCAGACGCTTAGCCGCATCAGGGTGCCGCTCCATAAGAGCGGTTATCCGAAGAACACGACCCCCGCCACAATGGGGGCCTGGTGAAATCCCAGAAGAGCCCGATTGTTCTTCCTATCTTTTTGGGCGGCGATTCAAGGACGCAATTCAAAACCCCAATGGGGAGGTTGGGAAATGGCCGAAAACGGCAAAGAGGAATTTGCGGTTTACGTGCCGATAAAGAACGCTTCGGAAAGCTGCGCCAAGTTAGGTCCGATTTGGCCGAGCTTTAATGAGGCCGCGGGCAGCGAGTCGGCCAAGTTGCGAGGAGCATTCGTTGTGGCGGGCGAAAGGGCCAGCCTCCGCACCCAGCTAAGCATGGAGGAAGCGCGGCGGCGCGAAGTTACAGGCCGGGTGAAGTAAACACGAGGAGGGCCGGTCATGCCATTCGCGGTTTACCGTAGACTGTCATGGCGCGACGGAGGAGTTGTCCGGGGGCCATTGAAGAGCAGTCTTGAAGAAGCCCTTCGGTGCGAGGAGGCGGACAACCCCGACTTTATCGGCGTAGCCGAGGGAGAGAACGAGTTCGAACTCCCGGAAATCTTCACGCCGGAAGAGTTCGGGAAAGTGTCCCTAGTCCCGCTGGCTCTGACTCCACTAACCAACCCAAAGGAGGCAAAGCGGTGAGCGAAGGCAACGGACACGACACCCATGCAGTATTCGCTCTCAACGGCGATGGTCTCGCGTGGATAAAATGCAGCGCGACGCGGGACAATCCCGCAGAATTGCCTGAATTTATTGTTGCGAAGGACGAACTTCGGTATAAGAAGCCAGAGGACGTCCTCATCGTCCGCGGCGATAAGGATCGATACCTCTGTAACAAGTTCATCCCCAGCGAGGTGTTTGATCGGCTTGTCCGGGAGGGCAAGCTTCAACTGATTGATTAACGTCAGCCCGTAGTCATACGAGAGGCAAAGCACTGCCTCTCTTTTTGTTTGTGGAAAAACAATTTGACGGCCTTTGCGCGGAGAGTTATATTATAGAAGCATGATTAGATTCCCACGCGTTTACTTTTTCGGCTTTTTCTTTCGACCGCGGTCGGCTGACGGCGCGTGATT
>CAZKCN010000115.1:0-2557 GCA_964551555.1 uncultured Candidatus Saccharibacteria bacterium
ATCGTATGATCGAAGGTTTGTCCGAACTCGGCCCGAGCTCGCACGCGGCCTGGGACTATGCGGTGAAGATTCACCCGCCGGAGGAGATCGCCACTGTCCAGGGATTCTTCTCTAAGGAGGCCGGGCTCGTCGTCGCCGAGGGCGACCGCTTCTTCGGCAAAGTCCGGCAGATCGTTTGGGATCTGCGTCCGGGGGAGGCGGCACTCCTCGTATCGCACCAGCCGCTGATTGAGGCTTGCGTGGCCATGGCTACCGGCGTGTGGCCGCCCGAGCTTTCGCTCGGCAAGGGCGAATACGTTGTCCTGAGTTTCAGCAAGGACAACGAGTTCGCCGCTTGGTGCCGTCCGCCGCAGTAGCGGCGAAGCGAGGATCTACTCGAAACCACAAAGGGGTTCGTCGAAGCGTCGGCGAACCCCTGTTTTTTAACACACCAACGGCAGTCTTTTTCCGGAGTGGATTTAAAGACTTTGACTTCCGAATTTCCTGCTTATAGCGGGATACCAGAATCGAACTGGCGCCTGCTCCTTGGAAGAGAGCCGTACTGCCACTATACTAATCCCGCGCGAAACTCTTTTGACTGTTTCATTGTAAGAAAAATCAGAGGAATTGCAATGGTTTGAGCCGCATTGGGTTACCTCTTGAAAACCGGTGAATAAATGTTTGATTTTGGTGGATAAGCAGTTAACATCTTGCAATTTTTGATCTTGACTTTTTACTGGCTTTGGACTACGTTTACGGCGTAAAGTTCTCTTAAAAATCGTTTCGGAGGCTGAAAGCGCACTTCGATTAAATAGTCATAAACAAAAACCACGCCTTGAGATTGGCCTGCGGGCTTATCCGGGCACGAATATTTTGTCTAAACGCGAAGTTTTGCCCATCGGCCTCCGAAACCGAGTCAAAAACCCTGGAGATGTCCAGGGTTTTTGATATTGAGAATTTTGGGTGATGTAACACGATGTAGCGCGTTTTCTGTTGACAAATTTCAAAATAGTGATATCAATTACAGTGGATTAAGAAAAGCGTTTAAGTATAAGCGAACCCCCACACCTCTCCGCAGGGCATCTAAAAGATGCGGGATAAAGGAGGTGATCGCTGTTGGACGCCAAAGGCGACCTTGAGAAGTATCTTATACGCATAGGGGCCAAGCGCCTCCCGCGCGGCACGAACCACTATCGCTGGGGTATTGGCAGTGGCCTACTCGAAGTGCCGGATAACATCACCGGCAGCCGGACATTTCGTAATTACAAGAGCGAAGCGAAACGTAAGGCGATAGCGCAAGGCCTTCTCCCGCCGCGGGCAAAGCCGTTGCCGGAAGGTTTGGTTGGAGCCGGGCGGCGTAGGCGCGAGAAGCGCCTGAAGCAGTCAAAACGCGAGCCAAGCGCCGAGGAAGGAACAGCGGAAGATGTTGCTCTTTGGCAAAAACAAAGGCGGCTTGAGGAATTGGCGAGCAGACGCCGCTTCGTTGAAGAAGCGCGGGCGGGAGGACCGATGAGAACTAGTGTCAAGTTCGGCGAGCGCGTAGACAAGATGAAGGCAGCTATCACGGACGCAGGCAAACCGCTAAGTCACGAACAAATCTGCGAGGCCGTGGGGTGGCTCAAGTCCTACGACAAGGAAACGGCTCGCCGGGCCCTCAACAAGGCGGTACCCGAACATTTCCGGGTGGTGCCAACAGAGCGGAAGCGATATCCGAAGTTTGATCTCGCTTCAAATGTTCTCCAGCCTGCGGGGCTGGATAGAGCCGGAACGGTTGAGGCGGGAGTCGGTGCGGCTGGAGCCGCGGAAGTTGATGCCGCGGGAGCCAGCGTTGCTCTCAAGCCTACTTCGGCCTCCTCTGCCGCAGTTTCGGCCGCCGGCAGGGAAGTGGTAGGGGAAAGTGTTGCCTGTTTTTGGGCGCTTCTCGAGGAGATCGGGAAGGTGGTCGAAGATGCCCGCAGCCGCGACGCCGAGCGCGCTTTTTTCACCCTCGGGAAGATCGCGGGACTGGTTGAGGGCTGGCAGAGGTCAGCAAACAAACCGGCGAAGTAACTCGCCGGCCTTTTTTTCTTCCAGTTCCAGTCGGGAGAGGAATTCTCTCCCTCTCTCTAAATCGGCTGGCGCGGCCACTGGAAACCAATGACGGGTTTTTACGGCTACGACGCTATGTTCCTTGAGCATTTTGTCAAACATACTTGTCAGATAGTATTCGCCGTTGGGGTGGAGATCGGGTTCGTACCTAAAGATATTGCGGTCAAGAACCATGGCCCCGGTTGAAACCAAATTTGATGAGGGGGTTTCCGGTTTTTCAATGATTTCACGGATGGTCCAGTCGGAATTCACCGTAACGACGCCGAAGTGTTGCGGCTCTTTATGCTCGGCTACAAGCAGAGAACGATGGTGTTTCAGACATTCACGTATGCCCCTCTCGCCGTGAAGATCGTCGGCATAAAGCATCAAGAACCGCTCGCCGCCAAGGTGCGGCTCGCAAAGTTTCAGCGCGCGCCCGGTGCCAAGCTTCTTTTTCTGCCAGACGTAGGTTACTTTCCGGCCCAAAAATTGTTCACCGCAAAAATCGCGG
>CAZKCN010000116.1:0-2529 GCA_964551555.1 uncultured Candidatus Saccharibacteria bacterium
CCCATTCTAACGGGGTCTCCGCTGTCCCGCCAAAAATTTACCCGGTAATAATCAAAGCCGCGCTGGCCCTCATCGCTTTGCCAGCCGTCATTTACCTGCTGATTTTCGCTCTGCATTTTGAGCTCATCACCGAGCCGGGTCAGGCCAGCGCATTTCTCAAACCCGACTTTCTGTCCAAAAATTTCTTCACTAAATTTGTTGAACTCAACAAGGCGATTTATACGGTCAATGCCCAGAACCTCGCGCCGCACCCTTATTCCAGCAAACCCTATACCTGGCCGCTAATGACGAGGTCGGTTTACTACTGGGTTAAAAACAGCGACAACGCGACGGCGGCGCGAATATATCTCCTCGGCAATCCGGCGGTGTGGTGGAGCTCTACATTTTTTGGAGCATTGGCAGTAATTTTCTGGCGGCCGCGCGAAAGCAAAGCCAAGAAATGGCTGCTTGTCTGGCTATGGCTCATCGCTCTAGTGCCGTTTTTGTTCGTCGCGCGAACCCTCTTTCTTTACCATTATTTCACCGCGCTCACTGCCGCCGTCCTGCTCATGACCGGCTGGCTCGGCGACGAACCCCACCGAAAAACAAAATTAGCCGCGCTCGGGGTAATCTTCATTGCGGCCGCGTGGTGCTTTTTCTACTTCGCGCCCCTTACTTACGGATTCTTTATTACCGAGGAAGCATTCAAATCCCGCTTGTGGCTGCCCGGCTGGCTGTAGAATATCGGAGTAAACTGCGGCAAATATAATGCGGGCCTGACAATGTTTACCCCAACGCCACAGTAAAAATAAAAACAGGACATTCCAACATTCTGCAGAATGTTGGAATGTCGCAAAAGAAATCCGATATCTGCTCTTGCAAAATTAGTGAATTATTGCAATATTTCTATCATGGTCAAAGCAGTTGAAAAAAGGAGAACTGTTTTTGTCGGTCTGTCGGGCGGGGTGGATTCGAGCGTGACTGCCGCACTCCTCAAGGAGCGCGGCTTTGAAGTGCGCGGCATTCACATGAAAATGTGGAGTGACCCGCGCCTGCCCTGCACGGCTAAAGAAGATCGTCTGGACGCCATGCGCGTCGCCGCGCGCCTCGGCATTCCTTTTGAAACCTGGGATTTCACCGGGGAATACCGCCGCGAGGTGGTTGACTATATGATCGGGGAATACGCCGCGGGCCGAACGCCGAATCCCGATATAATGTGCAACAAGCATATTAAGTTCGGCGTCTTCCTTGAGCGCGCGCTTGAGAGAGGAGCGGATTTTGTGGCAACGGGACACTATGTCCGGCAGAGGCCGGAATTTCCAATTATCAATTATCAATTTTCAAGCGACATTAAACGCATTGAAAATCTAGAAATTGAAAATTCATTGAAAATTGAAAATTGCCTGCCCGCCGAAGCCTCGGCGCAGGCGGGTAAATTGAAAATTGCAAAGGACACCAACAAGGACCAATCCTATTTTCTCTGGACTCTGACTCAAGAACAATTACGGCACTGTCTTTTCCCCATTGGTGAATACACCAAGCCGGAGGTGCGCGAGATGGCCCGCAAATTCGGCCTGCCCACGGCTGAAAAACCCGATTCACAGGGAGTGTGCTTTATCGGAGAGATTGATATAGCCGAGTTCCTTAAAAATTACATCCCCGAAAGAAAGGGGACGATCTTAACCGCTTCGGGCCAAGTGGTAGGCCAGCACCGCGGCACGGAATTTTACACTATCGGCGAACGCCATGGCATCGGCATTGGCGGGGGGATACCGTACTACGTCGCCTCCAAAGACCGCGAAGCAAACACCCTCGTCGTAGCCGAAGGCCCTTACGATGAAAAACTTTTCAAAAAAGAACTCTTAGCCGCCAACGTCAACTGGATTTCCGGCCGCGAGCCGAAGTTGCCTTTGCGATGCGAGGCGCGGATTCGATATAGACAAGCCCTGCAAGAAGCAATTGTAGAATCAAGAATTAAGAATCAAGAATCAAGGGTTGGAGGGCCCGTAATTCTTAATTCTGAATTCTTAATTCGTTTCAAGGAGCCGCAGCGCGCCGTCACCCCCGGCCAGTCAATAGTTTTTTACCGTAAAGACGAGATGCTCGGCGGGGGAATCATTGCTTAGAGTTGAAAAAACTTCCTGGCTCTGATATATTCAATTGAGAACGAAGTTCCACAGAAGGAGGGGGAAAATGATTATAGAGCCTCGCCGGATAAACGAGATGCGAGGGAAGGGATGGTATGTCCTTGAATGTCCGTATTTTGACGATCACGCCCACGCCGGCGGCGATCAAGATGAAGTAGACAAGGAGATTATGGGTGTGTGCTACGAAAAGGCCCCTGATCGGAAAATCGGCAGGCCGGAAGCGTTTGGTCCGAATGAATTTGATCTCTATAAAATAACCACAGTAGTAGAGGCTCTTTCGCGCATGAACAGTTTGCCCTTGGGGGACGACTCCAAGGGCGACTGTTTGATATGATACCAATGACCCCTGACTCCCAAGCGCGGCGCGGGGTCTTTTTTTGAAAAATTTCATCAAATCAGCTAT